>DASRYX010000453.1:0-25021 GCA_035686985.1 Planctomycetaceae bacterium
GTCGAGCGCGGCGTGCGCTTCGTGAACGTCATCCACGCCTCATGGGACCATCACAGCGCGCTCGATCCCCAGCTCGCGCACAACTGCGGCATGGTGGATCAGCCCATCGCCGCCTTGCTGAAGGACCTCAAGCAGCGCGGGCTGCTCGATAGCACGCTGGTGGTGTGGGGCGGCGAGTTTGGCCGCCAGCCCACGGCCGAGTACGCGCAAGGGACCGGCCGCGATCACAACGCTTATGGCTTCACCATGTGGATGGCCGGCGGCGGCATCAAAGGGGGCGTGAGCGTCGGCACCACCGATGAACTCGGGTCCGTCGCAGTCGACAAGCCGTTCCATGTTAAGTATCTGCACGCGACGATTCTGCACCAGATGGGTCTCGATCCCAACAAGCTCAGCTACTTCCACGGCGGCCTGGACCAGAAGCTGGTCGGCGTGGAACACGTCACGCCGATCCAGGAAGTAATCTCTTAAACTAAGAAGCCCAGCCTTTCTTAAGGCTGGGTCTCATCCTGATTCAGGCCCCAGTCTTGGGAAAGGCTGGGCTTCCTGTGTTGAGATAGAACCGTGTCACAGTTTTCCGACCAACTCACCATCCGCCCGTTTGAAGACGCCGATGAAGCCGCGGTCATCCGGTTGTGGCAGGCGTGCGATCTCACGCGGCCGTGGAATGATCCGCATCGCGACATTGACCGCAAGCGCGGCGTGCACCGCGAACTCTTTCTGGTCGGAACACTGGGCGACGACATCGTTGCCGTTGCGATGGGCGGGTACGACGGCCATCGCGGCTGGGTCTATTACGTCGGTGTCGATCCGGCGTATCGTCGCCGCGGATATGCCACGGCGCTCTTCCATGCGATCGAAGAGCGGCTGATCGCGCTCGGGTGTCCGAAAGTGCTGTTGATGGTGCGCGACACGAATCTGCAAGCGGCGGACTTCTACCGGGCGATCGGCTACGCGCAGGATCCGATCGTGTTGTTCGGCAAGCGGCTGATTGACGACGAGTGACGGCGTCAATCCAGTTCCGCGGCGCCGGAGTTGGCCCGGGCTTCATCGGTCTCCGCGTCGAGATGCTGCATCGCGATTGCCGCGTAAATCACGCCGACGACCAGCGCCGCCAGGCTGGATGTCCAGAACATCGTCTGGAACCCCGCCGTCACGATGATCCGTCCCAAGAGCGGAGAGACCACCAGCGAACCGAAGTCGGTGAAACCGAGAATGATCGCGGTCCCCGACCCTCGCGCGGTGGACGGAAACGCTCCCGATCCCAAAGAAACCACGGCGGGGAACAGCAGTGCGTGACCAAACCCGCACACGATCGACGGCAGAATGAACTCCCAGCCGGTATCGGCGAACGAGAGCAGAAAATGCCCGGTCGCGTGGCCCATCAATCCGCGGACGAGCATCCAGTGCCGACCGATCGTGCGGCTCCATTTTGCGGCGAGAATGCGGAAGGCAAACGCCGATAGTGCGTAGCCGGTGAAGAACATCCCGATGCCATCAATGTGCTGACTGGTGGCGAACCGCGTAAGGAACACCGTCGTCACCGTCACGCCCAGCCCCATCACCATCGAGACCAGCACCACCATTCCGGGCCAATGTCGGAACAGCAACCGGAACGCCGGCGGCGATGATCCCGGCGCCTGCACGGGATGCGTGCTGGTCAGCGCGAGGATGATGAACAGATACATGATCCCGATCACCAGCGCGCCGCCAAACAACACCACAAACTGAGTACGGCCCGGCGGAATCGCGTGGACGATCCAGTCGCCGACATTGGAGCCAACGATGATCCCGATGAACCCGCTGCTGCCGAGATTGCCAATGACTTCCGTCCGGCGGTGCGGCGGCACGACGTTCTGAATGTGCGTCATCGAACAGGCGAACATACCCGTCAGCCCAACGACGAACGCCGTCCGTGCGGCATAAATCGCCCACGAAAGATCACGGCACTGCAAGAACATCGCACAGCCGCCGATGAACAGCAGCGTGCACAGCGGCCACATGCGGCGCGTACCATAATCATCCAGCACATGCGAGACGCTCAGCCGTACGACCACTGAGATGGTGAGCGCAATGGCGACGATATCCCCAACGCGTTCTTCGGTCCCGCCGAGAAAGACCACCAGTTCGGCGAACCGGAACGTCAGCGAATTTGCCAGCACGAGCAAAGTATTCGCGATGTACGCCAGCCAGAACGTGCGGCCGTAAACGCTGTCATCGGGGATGCTGATCGGAGCGGGAGCGCTCATGTCCGGACCTGATGCGGTTGCACATCAGCCTCCGTAAGCGCTGTAGCGGTGCAGACCACGGGCGAGCGTCCAGCGGTTGAGCTGCCACAAGACCAGCACCCACACCACACCAAGACCCAGTTCCTGCAGCATCGCCGCATGAGAATATCGGTTCAGCAGAATTGCCGCGGGGACATAGGCCAAATACTTGAACGGCAGCCACAGAATCCAGTTGGAGTACGGCTGCGGCAACCAGTCGAGCGGCAGCATGTGGCCCGACAGGAAATAGTTCAGCAGCATGTAGACGAAGACCAGCGAACTGACCTCGAGATACCAGAACGCGACAAGCCCCATCAGCGCTTCGATATAAAACCCGATGAAGAACGCCAGCCCCAGAGATACGATCGCACCGCACAGCGTGAGGGCATCGGGCCACGCCGGGAAGTAACCACGGCACAACCAGAACACGAGGGCAAACGGACCCGTCGCCACCACGTAGTACACGACTTTGTGGGCCACGCGATGCCAGAACAGATAGTCGAATAGCTCGACCGGCTGGGTCAAAAACTTCTTGATGGTGCCATCACGGATATCGCGGGCAATCCCGCCGGTGAGACCAGGCATGCTGCTGAACGCGCGCCCGAGCATCACCAGCAGCGAATACGCCACCATGTCGCCGTAGCTGTAACCGTACAACCGCCCGCGCGGGGAATCGCCGAAGGCGCCGTAAATCGCCCCCCACAGAAAAATCTGCGTGACGATCGGCAGAAACCGCACCAGCGTCGCGAGGGCGAAATCGCCGCGATACGCCAGCCGCTCGGCAATGGAAGTCTTCAGGATGAACCACTGGATGCGCAAGGCTTCCGCGTTCATGACGCGACTCCCGCGTGGGCCGACTGCGGCGTCGTGAAGAACTCAGCGATCACGTCTTCCAGCGGGCGTTCCTGCACGCCGACGTCTTCAATCTGATATCGCGCGAGCATCGCCGACAGCACTTCCGGAATGCGTGTCCGCGGGACTTCAATCTTGACGCGCGGACCGACACGCTCGCTGATGCGGCCAAACTGCTCCAACCCTTCGGCGACTTCTCCATCGGCGAACTGCAGCTGAATGATCTTCTGGCTGCTGAGCCGGTCAATAATCTCCGCGAGCGGTCCGTCGTGCTTGATCTCGCCTTCGTTGATGATGATCGCGCGGCTGCAGAGCGCTTCGACATCTTTCATGTAGTGACTGGTCAGCAGCACGGTAATCTGCCGCTGGTCCTGGTAATGTCGCAGAAACCCCTGCACCTTGCGCTGCGAGACCACATCGAGGCCGATGGTCGGTTCATCGAGCAGCAGGACTTCCGGATCATGCAGCAGCGCGGCGATGAGTTCCATCCGCATCCGCTCGCCGAGCGACAGATCCCGCACGGGTTGCCGGACCAGCTTGCGGACTTCAAGCAGTTCCGTCAGTTCGTCGAGGCGCTTTTCGAACTGTGATTGTTCAAGCCGGTAGATCTCACGATGCAGCGCGAACGATTCCTGCGCGGGGAGATCCCACCAGAGTTGGTTCTTCTGCCCCATCACCAGCGAGAAGCGTTTGCGGTAGGCGTGTTCCCGCTTCCAGGGCACATAGCCGAGAACCGTCGCCGTCCCGCTCGAAGGATAGATCAGACCAGCAAGCAGTTTAAGCGTGGTGGTTTTGCCGGCGCCGTTGGGGCCGAGGAACGCCACCATTTCGCCTCGCTCGATGCGGAAGCTGACGCCGCGTACCGCTTGAACGGTGGCCGTCTCGCGATGAAACAGGCTGCGCCACGCCCCGCCCCAGCCCGGTTGCTTGCGGACCACTTGGTATGTCTTGGCGAGCGACTCAACAACAATGGCAGTCATGGGGGAATCATAGCCGGAATTCATCGTGATGACAGCCGTGCGAATCGGCGAAATACAAACGCAGAATCCGAAGGAAACCGTGTGACGGGTCTCCTTCGGATTCTGCTGCGAATTCGAGACTAAGCGCCGGATTACCGCGATGCGGCCGTGCGGGATTGTCGCAGCAGCTGCAGGTAGTCGGCGGCGACGTGCACGACTTCCTTGTTGTATTCGGTTTCCTTAAAAATCGGACCTTCGCCGCTGCCGTTCTCTTTTTCTTCTTCTTCCTTGGCGACTTCGTTGGCCGCCTTGTCTTCATCGCGTTCGCGCTGCAGCGTTTCTTCGTTGAGCGAGACCGTCTTGCGGTTCTTGCGGGTCAGATACCGGTCGATGTCCTTCTTGATCTCCGCAAACTTCGGATCCGCGCCCACGCGCTTACTGCTGCGTTCGCGCAGCCCGGCGATCACGCCTGGATCGGCCATGTTGTAGATGACGTGCGCGGCCGGTTCGATGCGATCAAACGCCAGCGCGTTTTCCAGGAACGATTCGCCCAGGTCCATGTGATCGATCAGCGAGGGCAGCACCACATCCGATTCGACACCGCGGTTCTGCGTGCTGTCGCCGTTGACGCGGTAGAACTGATTGATCGTGAGCTTCAGGGCCCCGCGATTCGTGCGGTTCAGCAAGCCGCTGCTCACGGGCATCACGTTCTGCACCGTCCCTTTGCCGTGAGTCGTGGTATCGCCGATGATGATCCCCCGGCGATAATCTTTGATCACCGCGGCGAAGATCTCGGACGCCGACGCGGCGAGGCGGTTGCACAGCACGACCACCGGGCCGTCGTATTGCACCCCGGCTTCAGTGTCGTCATGGCTTTTCACCTTGCCGTTCTGTTCCTTCACCTGCACCACTGGGCCTTTGTCGATGAACAGCCCGGAGACTTCGATCGCTTCGCTCAACGCTCCGCCGCCGTTCATGCGGAGATCGACAACGACGGCGTCGACGCCCCCCTTCTTGCGGAAGTCAGAGAGGACTTTGCTAACATCGCGAGCCGTGCTCTTGAAATCATCAAGACCCTGCTGAGCCCCACCGAAATCGCGATAGAACGACGGAATATCGATCACACCAATCCGGCCAGTTGCGCCGGGGATCCAGGTCGAGGCATCGATAATCTCGCCTTTGACTTCAGACGACGTGAGCTCGATCTTCTGCCGGGTCAGCGTGTACTCGACGGTTTCGTTCGCCCCGTTGATCACCCGCAGCCGTACTTTAGAACCGCCGGCCCCGCGGATGAGACGCACCACGCGGCTGAGTTTCATCTCGACGATATCCACCCAGTCGCCGTCTTCCTGACCCACGGCGATGATCTTGTCGTTGACTTTCAGCCGGGCGTCTTTCTCGGCGGCGCCGCCCTTCACCACCGACGCGACAATCGTGTAACCATCTTCCGACCGCAACGCCGCGCCGATGCCTTCGAGGCTCAGCCGCATCTGGATGTTGAAGTCTTCCAGAGTCTGCGGCGACATGTAGCTCGAATGCGGGTCGAAGCAGTGCGCGAGCGAGGAGAGATACATTTCGAGAATGTCGCTCTCTTCGGTGTCATGGGCCGTTCGCTTGACGGTGTCGTACCGCTTGTGCAGTCGCTTCTTGGCTTCTTCTGGAGCGGTTTTGTCAAGCTTCATCGACAGCAGATCGAACTTGATCCGCTTGCGCCAGCGCTCATTCAGTTCTTTCACGTCCGGCGCCCATTGGATCTGGTCACCGTCGACGGACATCGATTCATCGACCGTAAAGTCGTGCTGGGCGTCGACGTACTTGTGTGCCACGGCAACGCGTTCGTCCAACCGCTTGAGGTACGTATCGAAGACGAGCCGGGAGAACTCGACGTTCCCGGCTTTCACAACCAGGTCATCGAGCTGGTCGCGATAGCGGTTGAAGTCGTCGATGTCGGACTGCAGAAAGTACAGTTTCTGCGGATCGAGGTCTTTGAGCAGCCGCTTGACGAGCATCTGCGAGATGCGGTCGTCGATCTGCTTCTGGCTGATATGGTGCTTGCTGATCATCTCCGCGACGAGTTTCGCCGTGGTCTGCTCGTTGCTGTTGCCACTGTTGAGCTGCTGAGCTCCGACGGTGCATGCCACGAGCAAAACAAGAAGACCCGAGACACAGCACGCAGTGCGCGAAGGCAAACACAGTCTCATGGAGATCATCCGTGTATCAGAGACAGGGCACAGAAGAGAAAGCCGTGCGGAACCCTTGAATCGTATCCAATGTCCTCAGACGTGACAAGATGCGATCTCGGCATGAGTTACGCCGCCGTTTGTGACAAATCCGTCATTCGGCCAGAGATCGCGGCCGGATCGACGTTTCCCCTTTCCTACGCTGGGCTTCCCACCGGTCAGCCGAGCGGCAACACTACACGGACACCGGCAACACCTGGGAGAGAAAACGGATGCGACGAAACGTCGGGCGGGCGCTGATCCTGCTGGCCGCCCTAACACCTGCGGTGAAGGCCGACGAGGCGGCGGAGCTGTTTACGAAAGTCGTCGCGCCGGCGCTGGCGGCGAAATGCGTGGCGTGCCACCGTCCCGACAACCACAAAGGAGGGTTTGACCTTTCGACCCGCGACGGCCTGCTCCGCGGTGGTGAGAATGGTGCCGGTTTTGTTTCCGGAAAGCCTGAGGAAAGTCCGGTTTACACACGCTCGGTCGGTGTCGCCGGGCAACGTCCCGAAATGCCAGAAAAAGGCGAACCACTGACCGACGCCGAAGCCACCGCGTTAAGGAAATGGATTATCGCCGGCGCGGTGTGGCCCGAGAATTTTGTGCTCAAGGAAAAAGCCAAGGCGGACGCGAGTTTCTGGTCATTCCAGCCGCTGGCGAAAATCTCGCCGCCAGAAGTCGCTGACGCTCCTCTGGGGTGGACAACAAACCCGATCGACCGCTTCATCCTGCAGAAGTTGAAGGAACAGGGCCTCAACCCGAACTCTCCGGCTGATGCAAAGACCTTCATTCGCCGCTCAACGTATGACCTGCTCGGCCTGCCGCCGACGCCCGAGGAAGTCGCCCGCTTCGAATCGGCCTACCGCGAATCACCCGACACGGCGGTCGCGGCGCTCGTCGATGAACTGCTCGCGCGGCCGCAGTACGGCGAACGCTGGGGACGGCACTGGCTCGATGTCATCCGCTTTGGTGAAAGCCGCGGCTACGAACGGAACGAAATCATCACCAACCTGTGGCCGTTCCGCGACTATATCATCCGCTCGTTCAACGACGACAAGGCGTTTGATCAACTGATCCTGGAACATCTGGCGGGGGATGTCATCGGCAAGGACCAGCCGGAGATTGAGATCGGATCGGCGTTCCTCGTCGCCGGACCGTACGACGACGTGGGCAATCAGGATGCGATCGCGGCGGCGCAGATCCGCGCGGATCAGATGGACGAAATGATTCGCGCGACCGGCGAAGCATTTCTCGGACTGACAATTGGCTGTTCACGCTGCCATGATCACAAGTTCGACCCGATTCTCGCGAAGGACTACTACGCGCTCTATGCGACATTCGCCGGAACAGTTCACGGGCCGCGGGAAGTCGCCAGTCCCGCCGCCCGGCAGGACCGCGCGGCCCGGCTCAAGCCGTTGCAGGAGCAGCGCGCTCAACTTGCGGAACAAATCGCCGCGTCCGACCGTGAGATCGCCGAACGAGCGAAACAGCGGTTGCCGGAACTCTCGGCGAAGTGGACGCGGCCGCGTCACAGCCGTTACGGCACCGTGGAATCGTTCAGTCGTGTCGCGGCGAAGTTCGTGCGATTAACCGTCGAAGGAACAGACTCGGCGGATCCGAAGCAGACGCAATTCAAACTCGATGAATTTGAGATCTGGACCGACGAACCGACACCCCGCAATGTGGCGCTGGCGTCCAACGGGGCAACGGCGACCGGCGCCGCGCGGGATGCGAAAGACTTCAGCGGCGCCTACGGAGCCGCCTTGGCGATCGACGGCAAGATTGGCGAGCGCTGGCACGCCGCCGGGAATGAGCTGGTGATTGGCTTGCCGCGCGAAGAACGAATTGGCCGCGTGGTCTTTTCCAGCGATCGCTCCAAGGCGCTGAGTGAAGATCACAACCTCACGGTCTTCGTGGGGGATTATCGAATCGAAACATCCCTCGACGGCAAAGAGTGGCAACTCGCCGCCAGCTCAGAAGACCGACAGCCGCCCAGCGAAATCCGTCAGCAGGCCCGGTTGATGAAGGTGATCCTGACCGAGGAGGACCGCACTCGCGCTGCCGAACGGCAAAAGGAAATCGCCCGACTCGATGCGGCGATTGCCGCAGTACCACCGTTGCCCGTGTGGTGGGTTGGAAATCATCAACCGGTCAGCGGACCGCAACCGCTGTTCGTCGGCGGCAACCCGCAGCGCAAGGGAGACGCCGTCGTTCCCGCGAGTCTGGATGTCCTGAAAGCGGTTCCCTCGTCTTATCAGCTGAATCCCGCCGCCGATGAAGGCACGCGCCGCGTTGCCTTAGCGAAATGGCTGACCGCCGCGGATAACCCGCTCACGCCGCGCGTGCTGGCCAATCGGGCCTGGCAGCATCATTTCGGTAAGGGCATCGTCGATACACCAAGCGACTTCGGCTACATGGGTTCGCGACCGACGCATCCCGAACTGCTCGACTGGCTCGCCGCCGAGTTGCAGCGCCACGGTTGGAAGCTGAAGCCGCTGCATCGGCTAGTGATGACCTCGCAGACCTACCGCCAGAGTGGACAGTGGCGTGAGACCGCCGCGCAGCAGGACGCCGACAGTCGTTTCCTGTGGCGTTATCCCCCGCGGCGACTGGAAGCCGAAGAGATCCGCGACACGCTGCTGCATATCACGGGGAAGCTGGACTTCACGATGGGTGGCCCCGGTTACCGGCTTTACGAGTACCAGCAGGACAACGTCGCCACCTATGTCCCGCTGGATGCACATGGCCCCGAGACCTACCGCCGCGCCATCTATCATCACAACGCCCGGGCGAGCCGCGTCGATATGTTGACGGACTTTGATTGCCCGGACCCGGCGTTTTCGGAACCGCGCCGCGCCAGCACGACCACGCCGCTGCAGGCGCTCACCTTGATGAATCACCGGTTCTCCATCGACATGGCGCGGTTTTTTGCGGAACGCCTGCAACGCGAGTCGGACGATGTTCCGGGACAAGTCCGCCGGGCGTTTCAACTGGCATATGCGCGCGATCCGACTGAGCGCGAATCGCAGGCTGCGACGACGCTCATCACCAAACATGGACTGAACGCGTTCTGCCGGGCGTTGCTGAATTCAAATGAGCTGATTCATGTAAACTGAAATGCATTGATTGCTCACAGCCGGGATCTGACTTCATGACCGAATCGCTCTTCCAACCCATTCTCAGCCGGCGCGGGTTTCTCGGCGGGTCTTTCACGGCACTCGCCGGAATGGGGTTGCTCGATCTGTTGCAGCGTGAAACATCGGCCGCGGACGCATGGCAGCCCGGTCTGGGCAGGACGCACTTCCCGGCGAAGGCGAAGCGCGTCCTGCAGATCTTCTGCCCCGGCGCGGCGTCGCATCTCGACTTCTGGGACTACAAGCCGGAGTTGTTCCAGCGATCCGGGCAACCGCTGCCGGGCGAAGAGAACCTCGTGTCGTTCCAGGGGAAGAACGGCAACCTGATGGCTCCGCCGTGGGAGTTCGTCTCCTGCGGTCAATCCGGAAAGAAGATATCGTCGCTGCTGCCGCACATGGCGCAGCATGTGGATGACATCGCGTTCATTCACTCGATGACCTCGAAGACCAACACGCATGGTCCCGGTTGCGTGCTGATGAACACCGGTCATGCGCAGGAAGGCTTCCCCAGTGCCGGGGCGTGGCTGGGGTACGCCCTCGGCAGCGCGAACGACAACCTGCCCACGTATGTCGCGCTCCCTGATCTCCGCGGTGAACCGCCCAACGGCAAAGCAAACTGGAGCAATGGCTTTCTTCCCGCGAAACATCAGGCGATGGTAATGGCCGCCCATCTCGATATTCGCAATCTGAAACGCCCGGCTGACATCAGTGCGGAAGAAGACGTGGCTTCGCGCGAGTTCCTCAAGACGCTGAATGCGGAACATCTGGCGGCTCACCCCGGCGACAGTTCGCTTTCCGCACGCATGTCGGCTTATGAACTCGCGGCACGCATGCAGGTCTCGGCGCCGGAGGTCACGGATCTGTCATCCGAAACCGAACCGACGCACAAGCTCTACGGGACCGACAGCAGCAACCCGTTACTCGCCGCGTATGCAAAGAATTGTCTTCTGTCACGCCGCCTGCTGGAACGTGGCGTGCGGTATGTGAATCTGTATTGCGCGTCCCGAGCGAGCGGTGTCGATGGGCTGCTCAACTGGGATGCCCACCGGACCCTCAAGACCGACTACGAACGACACGCGCCGATTTTCGATCAACCGACCGCGGCACTGCTCACCGACTTGAAACAACGCGGGTTGCTCGATGACACACTCGTCCTGTGGACGACCGAGTTCGGCCGGATGCCGACGCATCAGGCCAACACGACCGGACGCGACCATAATCCCGATGCGTTCACGGTCTGGATGATGGGAGCGGGGGTGAAACCCGGCGTGAGCTACGGTGCGACCGATGAATTCGGTCGCCGCAGTGTGGATCGCGTGACCAACGTGTGGGAGTTCTACGCCACCGTCCTGCACATTCTCGGCTACGATTTCGACCGGTTGACGTGGTACTACAACGGGTTCGACCGGAAACTCACCGACGTCCACGGCCGGGTGATTCAAGAGGTCCTGGCGTAGGGTTCACCAGCGAGCGTACAGCCGTCGAGTTCGGCGGTTGTGGGTCGAAGGTTGAGGGCCAGAAGAGAGCATTTGCTAGAGTCTTTCTGACTCTCAACTCTCAACTATCCTCGTCGGGCTGACGCCGCGACGCTCGCCCACAAAACACGATCGCCGTCGCCGGTCCGAGGGGGGTGGACCGACGACGGCGACGGCTTGTGCGGAAGACACGGACGACACCCGCGGAGCGGATCATCGCGCGACAGGCGCCCGACGACGGTGGCTCACGACGAAATCTTCAGAGATGCGGATCGGTGCGGACGTGCGTGCGGTCTTCCACGGCCGGGGGCTGTTCTGGGGGAGAGAACATTTCCCGCCGTTTCTCTCATCGACGGAACAGGTTCCAGAAATCGAAGACTTTCGTTCAGGGTCGTGTTCTGATCAAAATACACGAGATGGCGAGGAAGCACGCCGTGACGGTGGTAGCGATTATGAGTCGAACCGGGACGCAGGACACACGCGGGCATGGCAGAACAGGAATCGTGGAGCGGGAGTGAGTTTCTCAACGTCGCCGGGGCGTTTCAGGCGGGGATGGTGCTGGTGGCGCTGGGTGTCGCCGGGGCCTTGGACATCGACGTCTGGGACCGCGTGGCGTTCACTCCGGCGGCTCTCGGATGGGGGCTGCTGGGCATCCTGCCGCTGTGCCTGATTTCCTGGCTGATGGATCACATTTCCTGGGAACCGTTCCAGCGCATGGAACAGGCCTGGACCAGCGTGCTCGGCCCGGCGCTGCGGGACCTGTCTTACACGAAACTCGTGACCCTCGCGCTGCTCGTCGGCGTCTCCGAAGAGCTGCTGTTTCGCGGTGTGCTGCAAGTCAGCCTGCTATCGTGGGGCTGGTGGCCGGCGATGATTGCTACGAGCATTGCCTTCGGACTTGCCCATGCCATCACGCCGACCTACGCCATTTGTGCGGGGCTGATCGGCGCTTATCTGTCTGCGATGATGGAGCTCACGTCGCCGCCAAATCTCATCATCCCGATTCTCTGCCACGCGGGATGTGATCTATACGCGTTCGTACAGATCAAGCGCGAGCAGTTGACAAAGGCGAGCGGGGGGACGTAAGTCCCCCCGGTGATTGATCCAACGGGTAAAACAAAATTACCGGGGGGAGTCACCTCCCCCCGCTCGCCGTGGTCATTTCGCCGCGGCGGCGGCTTCTTCCGCGATGATCGACAGCGCTTCGCGCATCACCGTCTCGGACTGCGCACAATTCAGCCGCAAGCATTCGTGCCGATGCGGCCAGTCGTCATCCATGCCGAAGAAGAAGTACTCGCCGGGGACAACCAGCACCTTGCGGGCTTTGAGCCGTTCATACAGTTCCAGCGTGGTAATCGACATCCCGCGCAGCCACAGCCAGTGGAAGAACGCTCCCTCGCTCACATGCAGCGCCCAGTCGACACCGCGGGCCTCGAAGATCTCGCGTGTCCACGCCTGTGCTTTCAGACTCTTGTCTTCGTAATACGGCTTCAACCATCGGGGACCGATGTCGAGAATGGAACCGTCCTGCACCATCGGCAACACAACCTGCTGACCGATCGTGCCGTTCGCCAGGCCTGCGATCGCCGTCGCCGCGGAAATCGCGGAGGCAATCGGTTCGGGAGCGACCACAATCCCGGTCCGTGTTCCCGGCAGTCCGAGCTTGGAGAGACTGAGCGTCAAAATGACGTGCGGCGCCCAGTGCGGCGTTGCGGCGGTGAAGATCACGTTGGGAAACGGTGCCCCGTACGCATTGTCCAGAATCAGCGGGACTTCATACCGCGCTGCGAGCGCCGATAAGTGCTGCACTTCGTCATCGGTCAGCACATTGCCGGTCGGATTCGTCGGCCGCGAAACGGCGATGGCCGCAATCGCTTCCGTCTGCAGCTTCTGCTGGACAGCTGCGAAGTCGATCGTGTACTTGAACCGCCGCCGTCCTTCCCCTTCCGGCCACGTGATCTGGGGACGGCATGCGACGAACAGATCCGCTTCGAGCCCCTGGTCCGCGTAGCCGATGTATTCGGGACACAGCGGCAGCAGAATCTTCTTGTGCCGCCCATCCGGCATGGGTCCGCCGAGAAAGTTGAACAGGAAGAAGAACGCGCTCTGTCCGCCGTTGGTGATCGCGATGTTTTCGGGACCGACCTCCCAGCCGAACGTACTGCGAAGCAATTCAGCCAGCGCGTGGATGAAGTGCGGGTTTCCCTGCGGCGGATCGTAGTTGACGAGCATCCGATCGAAGGTGCCGCCATCCGCGAGCAATGCCTGCATCCGTTCGCGCCAGAGCTGCTGCACGCCCGGCACGGCCGCGGGGTTGCCGCCGCCAAGCATTCGCATGTCCGGTTGCAGCGCGAGCGCCCGGCCGCAGTCTTCCATCAACTGCAGAATGCCGGTTCGCGACGTCAGTTTTTCACCGAAAGTGGAGAACATAGTGGTTGGTTTGTGATGAATAGAAACACTGACCAGCCCGGAGCGTGAGCGACGGGTTCCTCATTCTCATCGAAAACAAGAATCCCTTGCTAGCACGGCGGGCTGGTAAAGCCGTCTTTAGCCAAATCGATCTGGTCGCAACAGCCGCAGGTCGATCATCGGGGTTTCATTGGCGAGCAACTGCCCGACCAGCTTCCCTGTCACCGGGCCCAGACTCAGGCCCATCATTGCGTGTCCGGTAGCGATGACGAGATTCGCGGCCGCGCGCGTGCGACCGATGTAGGGCATGCCGTCGGGGGAACACGGCCGCAGTCCGCGCCACGGTTGGATTCCCGCGAAGTCCTCGACACGGAACGCCGGGAAATAGTTCGGCACCGACCGGATGATCCCGTCCACACGCCGAGTCGTAATCGATTCATCCAGCCCGGCGATTTCCATCGTTCCGCCAAAGCGCAACTGGCCGTTCATTGGGGTGACCGCCACGCGGGCTTCAGTGAAGATCGAACACAACTGGGGCAGTTGCCGCGGCTGATCGACCGTGAGGCTGTACCCTTTCCCTGCTTGCATCGGAATGCGCAGCCCGAGTTCACGCACCATCAGAGGCGACCACGAACCGCCGCACAGCACGAATTCATCGGCGGTGATTTCGTCCTGCGATGTCTTCACGGCTGTGAGCCGATCACCCACCTTCTGCCATCCGGTGACGTTCGTGCTCCAGTGGAAATCGACACCGCGCTGCTGCAGATGGCGTTGCAGTCGCGCCATCAATTGTTGTGGTGCAAGATGACAATCGAGCGGGAAATGGACCGCGCCCGCGATGTCCATTGTCACACCGGGATCGAGCGCCGCGGCTTGAGCTGGCGATAACACCTCCGCGGGGACATCCCATTGGCGGGCGACTTCGGCGGCGTGGGCTTCTTCTTCGAGGGCGGCCTGCGTCTTGCACAGCATCAGCAAGCCGCGTTTCACCAGCGAGAACGAATCGCCCCATTGTTCGGCCAGTTCCTCATAACACCGACGGCTGGCGAGATGCATGTCGCGCAGCATCGGTCCGCATCGAGCGACATGGGCTTGATTCGCCGATTGCCAGAATGTCCAACCCCAGCGAAATAGATCCCACGAGCACCGCGGCTTGATGTAGAACGGCGACTCCGGATTCCACATCCATTTGAGCCCCAGCGCGACCATGCCCGGCGCGGCCAGCGGAATCATGTGGCTCGGGACGATCATCCCCGCGTTGCCGAACGAACAGCCGTCGCGCTGTTCGCCGTTGCGTTCCACGACAGTGACACGAAGCCCGCGCTGCACGGCTTCATACGCCGTGCACAGGCCGATCACGCCGCCACCGAGGATGCACACGTGCCGAGTCATTCTGCGCGAATGCCCCAGCAATAAGGATCGCGGTCATCCAGGATCAGCGTCGCCTCCGCGGTGACGAACGCCGTGCCGGTGATCTGCGGTTCAATTTTTCCCGCGGCTTGATCCAGCCAGCGATATTGCCCCACGAACCGGCTGCCGAGAATGCTTTCCTGCACCCACTTTTCGCCTTCTGAAAGTTTCCCATCAGCGGCGAGGCAGGCCAGTTTCGCGCTCGTGCCGGTCCCACACGGCGAACGGTCATACGCCTTGCCGGGACAGAGGACGAAGTTCTGTGAATGCGCCTCTTTGGTCGAGGCAGCACCGAAAAGTTCAATGTGATCGATCTCGGGATAACCCTGTTGATTGACCGCCTGGCGAATCTTCCACGTGACGTCCGTCAGACGCTCGATGTTGCTGAGTTCGATGGTTTCGTGATGTTCGCCGACGAGAAAAAAACAGTTGCCGGACCACGCCACATCGCCGCGAACAGGGCCGAGGCCGGGCACGTCGATCGCGACGCCTTTCGCTTGGCGCCAACTCGGCACATTGCGAATGGAAACGCTGCCGTCATGGTGAAGTGTCGCGGTCACCACGCCGACGGGCGTTTCGAGGCGGTGTTCCCCCGGGGTGATTCGGCCGAGATGCGCGAGCGTCACCACGACGCCAATCGTGCCGTGCCCACACATCCCGAGAAAACCCACGTTGTTAAAGAAGATCACCCCGGCGACACAGGTCTTGTCACTCGGGGGACACAACAGCGCTCCCACCAGCACATCCGATCCGCGCGGCTCGTTCACCACTGCAGAGCGATACCGATCATGATCGGTCCGAAAGCGCACCAGTTGCTCCGCCACCGTGCCGCCGCCGAGATCCGGGCCACCTTCAACAATCACCCGCGTCGGCTCACCACCGGTGTGGGAGTCGATGACGTGGATCATCCATGGCCCTTGGTCACTCGTCATTGGTGAAAGACTTCCTCCAGCGAACCGAATGTTCTTCTCTCTTCACCAGTGACTAATGAGGAAGACCAATGACTCTTCAAATCACGGGCCGAGTCTTGATCCCGTGACGGATGATCGCGAGCACTTCCTCGCGTTCTTGACCGCTCAGCGGTAAGCGGGGTTCGCGAACCCATTCTTTGCCGAGGCCGAATTCCTGCACGCACAGCTTGATGTACTGCACGAACTTGACGTGCGTATCGAGCTTCATCAGCGGTTGCGACCACTGGAACAATTTGCGGGCTTCGTCCCATTTCCCCGCGCGAGTGAGATCCCAGATGCGCTGATTTTCCTTCGGAAACGCGATCCCGGTGCCGGCGATCCAGCCATCGATGCCGAGAATCGCACATTCAAGGATGAGATCATCCACACCGGCGAACAGGGCAAAACGATCACCCACGGCGAGTCGCAGTTCGGTGATGCGGCGGGTGTTCGCCGAGCTTTCCTTGATCGCGACGAGATTGTCGATGTCCGCGAGTTCTTTGAAATGGTGAGGCGTGATATCGACGGGATAGGCAATCGGATTGTTGTACAGCATCCACGGCAAGCGGATCGATTTCGCCACGGTACGGAAGTACGTCATCGCTTCCCGGGCATCGGCCTTGTAGACCATCGCGGGCATGACCATCGCGCCTTGGGCCCCCGCGGCTTCCACCGCCTGGGCATACCGGCACGCCACGGCGGTGCTCAACTCGGCGACGCCGCTCAGCACCTGCACGCGCCCGCGGCTGACCTCCAGCGCGGTTTTGACAACGCTGAGTTTTTCATCGAACGTCAGCGTCTGATTCTCACCGAGCGAACCACACACAACCAACCCCTGCACACCGGCAGCGACAATCGCTTCGAAGTGCTTCGCGGTGGCGTCCAGATCCAGGGATTGATCCTGCCGGAACTGCGTGGTGACCGCGGGAAAAACGCCTTGCCAGTGCGGCTTCATGTTCATTGCTCGTGAGATGCATTGTGTAGGCCAGGCTGTGCCTGGCTTCTTTTGCGTAGAGTAGCGTGCGCTGCGAAAGAAGTCAGGCACAGCCTGACCTACAGGACTAAACAGTTACAGTTGCCGAAACAGCCACCGTAGAAGAGGGCCGATGAAACTCATCAGGATGGGAACAACAAGAAGCATCCCCCAGAAGATCTCGAAGACCGGCAAACCCAAAAATGGAGCACGACGGCGATCGGTCATACGACGATCCTCAGAATAACTCCAGTTGCCCGGTGGTGGGCTTCGGTGGTTGAAATTGCGTGAAATCATACGGCGGCAGTGATCCGTCGAGGCCGTGCTTCTTGGCGAAGATCGAAAACATCTGGCGGACCTGCTCGGCGATGGGGCCGGTGCCGCGTTGCCGCTCGCCCCATTGGCTGCGGTACATGCCCCCGTCGCGCGTCTGGCGGATCAGCCCTTCGACTTTCTCCGCCTTGAGCGGTTGCGTACGGGTGAGCCATTCGCGAAAGACCGGCTCGACGGTGAACGGCAGCCGCAGCAGCACATAGCCCGCGGATCGAGCCCCGGCGTCCTTCGCAGCGGCCAGAATGGCGGGGATCTCCGCATCGTTGAGACCGGGAATAATTGGAGCCGTCATCACCCGCGTTGGGATGCCGGCTTCCGATAATAGTTGCAGCGCCCGCAACCGCGCGGAGGGAATGCTGGTGCGTGGTTCCATCACCCGCGCGAGTTCCGGGTCAAGCGTTGTGATCGAAAGATTGACGTGGGCCAAGTGCAGCGCTGCGAGTTCACGCAGAATGTCGATGTCCCGGCAGACGAGCGCATTCTTCGTGATGATGCCGATCGGGACGCGGCATTCCAGCGCGACCTGCAGGCATTGCCGTGTGAGTTGAAATCGCCGTTCCGCAGGCTGGTAACAGTCGGTGATGCCGGAGAACACGATCACATCCGGCTGCCACTTCGGTTTTGCGAGAAACTCCCGGAACAACGCCGCCGCATCATGCTTGACGATGATCTTGGTTTCGAAGTCCAGCCCGGCGTTCATGCCCAGATATTCGTGACTGTTGCGGGCATAGCAGTACGAACAGCCGTGCTGACAACCGCGGTACGGGTTGATGCTGTAGCGAAACCCGATATCGGGTGACTTGTTCTCGGCGACGATCGACCGCGACGTGTCCGTCAGATACTCCACGGGGCGATGATCGCGCGCGGCGATGTCGTCGGGATCCCACTCCCAGTGATCGTAGTCGACCTCCGCCCGCGTCGGCACAAACCGATTTGGCGGATCGATCATCGAACCATGCCGCATGACTGCATTTTCTCCGGAGGCCGACCGTTCGGTCTCTCTTTGCAGTCAAGCTACCAGAGCGGTGAGAAGTCAAGCGTGCGCCGCGGTTTTCCGCCGTGGGCTCATTTCGCGGACATCATTTCGGACGCCACCTTGATCACTGTCGTGATCTGGCTCGGCACAGCATAAACAGCCACGACCAAGATGCAGACCACGGCGATCCACAGCAAAATGTCAGTGATGGCCCACGGCTGCAAACCGCGGTGGATCTTGAAATAGCGGAAATACAGTGTGGAAAGCGCGATCATCGGCAGGGTTGCCGCCTGGGCCACGCCGCCGATGGTGACCATCAGCTTCGGATCGCGGGCGATCAGAAAGAACGTCAGTGCCAGCACCGGAAAGACGAGGCAGAACCGGCGAATCAAGACCGCTCGTTGCTCAGCCGATTTGCTGGAGGTCGCACCGGCGAGCACGAGGAAGTCGGCCATCAGGCGGCTGTTCGCCGCACAGGAGAGGTACAGCGTTTTGAACAACACGGCCGCTGCGCCGAGCAGAAAGAGGATTCGCGTCCAGTCGCCGAAAGGGCCGACATACATCTTCGACAGGGTGTCGATCATGTCTTTGCCCTGTGGATTCAAGCCCTGCGGATGGAGCACCGCCGCGCCCATCAGGTAAAAGGCGACTGTGGAAATCGTGAAGACCACCATGCTCACCCAGGCATCGAGATGCATGACACGAATCCAGCCGCGTGCTCGGCGTTCCCACGCTTCGCTGCCGTCGTTCTTGCCGACATACCGGGCGTACCCTTTTTCCAGGCACCAGTAGGGGTAGTAGAAGAGTTCGGTGGCTCCGACACCCGTCACACCGAACACGGCGAAGGCGTCGGCGATGCCGGTGTCGGGAATGCGAAACTGCAGACCGCTCATCAGATCGGATAGACGCACCGGATAGCTGGTGAAACCGAGCGCACTGGCCGCACTCACGGTGATCAACGTCACCGAGACGACAATCAGCGTGGTCAACCACTCGATGCGACGATAGCCCCCGCCGTAGATGAGGGCCATCGTCACCAGGCAGGTCGCCACGGCCCAGGGAAACTCCGGGCGATCGAGAACCATTTCTTTCATTGAGGGAACCGCACTCCCAAACCAGCTTGCGGAGGCTCCGGCAATCTGCGGAAACGCCAGGTTCATTGCCTGCCCGATGGTTCCCGTCATCCCCCCCAGTTGCACGACGGTGCAGAGCATCATGAAGAACCACCACCAGACGAGCCAATGGGCGCCAAAGCGCGGCCCCGGCAGTTCCTGCAACGCCCCCAACGTGGGACGCCCTTCCGAAATCGCGTACCGGCCGATTTCGATCTGCACGAATACCTTGATCACGCAGCTGAACAGAATCAGCCACAGAAAGATGAACCCCTGTCGCGCACCAAGACTCGTCGTCAGGATCAGTTCGCCCGACCCGACAATCGTCCCGGCCAGAATGATGCCCGGCCCGATTTTGCGAAGCGCGGCCCACACCGTCGCCGGCGGTTCCTGAATCTCGTCCGGCGGAAGGGCATACGGATCGTACGCCGTGGCGTCGCTGGTCATACGGGCAGTCCTGACGGTGCAGCATCAATGGGAGTGAATGCGAGATGATAGCATCCGGGTGGGAGGAATGACGAATGTCGAACGGGAAGAACGGCTGTCAGGAGCGTGCCTTTTCCGATTCTCGTTCCCAAGCTCTGCTTGGGAATGCCTCTTCCCGAAGCTCTGCTTCGTCTTCATTGCGGTCCAAAGATGAGGCAGAGCCTCCGTTCAGAGCGTTCCCAAGCAGAGCTTGGGAACGAGACCGGGATTCGTCATTTCTGCCTGACGAAACCTCATCTTGACCGTTCCGGCGTCATCACATACCGTCCCGTCCTCCCTTAACAGAGCGAAATTCCCTGCGCCGAGAGCGCATTGGTATCGAGACCAGCTGGTCCTTCGATCCGGTGCGAACTTCGGCGATTGGCCGTCCTTCAATCCATTCGAGGTGACCCATGCGCAATCCTTGGCGTTGGTGGATCGCAACAGCCCTGCTGCTGGCTGCTGGATGGATCGTCTTCCCCAATCGCATCGTTCCGCCGACGATGTTGCAGGCGGCGACGGAGTCGGACGAAGACGACGAGGATAAGCCGAAGGATAAATATTCCACGGAGTTGAAGACGCCGCTGGTAGGCGACTACACCAACTTCGCCGGACTCGAACCGACGCCGCTTGAAGGGGTCGGTCTCGTCGTCGGACTGCCGGGAACCGGTGGCGACCCGGCTCCGTCGATGTATCGCACCACGATGCTGGAAGAACTGAAACGCCGGAACGTTCCGAACCCGAATCGGTTGCTGGAATCGCCCGACACCGCGCTGGTGATCGTTCGCGCCTATCTTCCCCCGTTGTTGAAAAAGGGGGAAGCGCTCGATGTGGAAGTCATCGCGCCGGAAAGTGCGGAAGTGACCAGCCTCGCCGGGGGATGGCTGCTTGAAACGTATCTCACCGAACAGGCGTTCGTGCCCGGTCGCGGGATGCTCAAGGGACACAACTACGCGAAAGCCGAAGGCCCGATCATGGTCGCCGGCATTGCGATGACGAACTCCGGAAAGCCCAGCGATCCGAACAAAGCCGCCCTGCTCCAGCGCGGTCGGATCCTGGGCGGTGCGACCGTGCTGAAGGAACGCGAACTCGTGATGCAACTGCGGCATGAGTTCCGCAGCGTGCGAAACTCCGCGCGTATTGCCACCGCGATCGGTCAGCGGTTCCACGACTTTGACGAGCACGGCATCAAGAAGCCAATGGCCGAAGCGAAGACCGACCAGAAGCTCGTTCTCGATGTTCATCCCCGCTACAAAGACAACTACCCGCGCTATCTGCAGGTGATCCGGCACATCGCCTTCCGTGAAAACCAGGTTGCGCAGCGCGTGCGAATGCAGAAGCTGCATGACGAACTCCTCACGCCGGAGACGAGTGACCGGGCTGCGTTGCAGCTGGAAGCGATCGGGAAAGACTCGATCCCGCTGTTGAAGGTCGGCTTGAAGTCGTCGCTCGCGGAAGTCCGGTTCCACTCCGCAATCGCGCTGGCCTATCTGGAAGACCCGTCCGGGCTGAAGGACCTGCAGGAAGCCGCCCGTGATGAGCGTGCGTTCCGTGTGTTTGCTCTCGCGGCGATGTCGACGGTCGATGAAGCGGAATCACACCTGCTGCTTCGCGAGTTGATGAACGAAAACAGTGCGGAGACCCGCTACGGTGCGTTCCGATCGCTGTGGACGCTCGACAAGAACGACCCTTTCATTCGCGGCGAGCGCATGAGCCGCCCGGAATCGGACAAGACCGAACTCACCCGTCATGAGAAGCGTGCCACCTGGATGCTGCACGTGCTGGAGACCAAAGGCGAGCCGATGGTCCACACTACGTTCCGCACCCGTCCGGAAGTGGTCCTGTTCGGCATGGATCAGAAAATGGTCGCGCCGCTGGTGTTGTCCGCCGGACGTGGTGTCATGATCACCGCGAAGGCCGGTGATCCGAAGGTGTCTGTCGTCCGGTTCCGACCGAATCAGGAAGACGAACGCCGTGAAGTCTCGATGAACGTCGCCGACGTGATCCGCGCGTGTGATGAACTGGGCGCAACGTATCCCGATGTGGTGTCGATGCTGACGCAGGCGTCGGAACAGCGCAATCTCGAAGGTCGGCTGGAAAGCGATGCCCTGCCGCAATCGGAGCGGGTGTATGCCCGTCCGTCGCAGGAATCGAAGCCGGGAACGAAAGTCAAAGTCGGCCGCAAACACCTGGCCCCGAATATCTTCCCCCGTACGGAAGAAGAGTCGCAGTTCAAAGGCGGCGACGGGCTGCAGGCCAAGGCCGTCGGTTCCGCCGTCGATGCCATGGCGAACATCACCGAAGCGGGTGACGCCAAAGAGAGCAAAGACAACAAGTCCTCCGAAGAGAAGAGCGAAAAGAAACCCTTCTGGAACTTCTGGAGCCGCTCGAAGAAGTGATCTGTGAGAAGCCCAGGGACTGCTGTCCCTGGGATGTGACTGAAGGTGTGTTTAAGGTCCGGTCATGCTCAAGTCGTTGGAACTGTACGGCTTCAAGAGCTTTGCCGACCGCACGCACTTCGACTTTGCGGCGGGGATCACCGGCGTTGTCGGCCCGAACGGCAGCGGCAAGAGCAACGTCGTCGACGCCCTGAAATGGATTCTCGGCGATCAGTCTGCGAAGAGTCTGCGCGGCACCGAGATGACCGACGTCATCTTCAACGGTTCCGCGTCGCGCAAGCCGTGCAATTACACGGAAGCGTTTCTGACCATCGACAACAGCCAGCGGTTTCTCGCGGTGGACGCCGCCGAGATTACGATTGGTCGCCGGCTGTATCGCAGTGGTGACGCCGAGTATCTCATCAACCGCGCTCCGGCCCGGTTGAAAGACATCCGCGATCTGCTGCTCGGAACGGGTGCCGGTAACGCCGCATACTGCATTATCGAACAGGGCCGCGTCGATCAGATTCTGCAGGCCAATCCGACGAATCGCCGCATTGTCTTCGAGGAAGCCGCCGGCGTCAGCCGGTTCAAAGCCCGCCGGGTCGAAGCCCAGCGGAAACTCGAGCGTGTTGCTCAGAACCTGCAGCGACTGTCGGACATCGTCGATGAAGTCGAAGCCCAACTCAACGCCGTGCGGGGTCAAGCCGCGAAGGCGATCAAATACCGTGAAGTCAGCGAAGAGCTGAAAACGTGGTGGCTCGGGTTGGCCGCGGATGATTACCGCGCGGTGAGTGTCGAACTGCAGGCGATCAGCGCGCGTCTTGCCGAAACAACCGCACGACTGGAAGAACTCGCCGAAGAACAGCGTTCGAGCGATGGCGCTGAGTCGGAGTTCGAGCGTGATCTGGGCGAGGTTGAAGACCGACTGCGCGAAGCCGAACGGAAGGCAGCCCAGAATCGCGAGCAGATTGCCAGTCAGGAAGCGAGTCTAAAGTTCCAAACCGCGCGGCTGACCGAAATGGACGCGGAACTCGCACGGATGCGGCCGCAGCAGAGTGAACTGCTTCGCCGTGTGACCGAAGCGGAGGCCGAGCATGCAGCGCAGCACCAGTTGCTCGCTGACATCGAAGCCGAATCGGTCCGCCTGCACGAACGGCTGCGGTCTCAGGACAAGCAGCTGCAAGGCTCTGCGGCTCGATGGGAACAGGCCCGCACGCATCTCGAACACGCACGGCGGCAGCAGCAGGACACCGCGCGACGCCTCGCCACCAGTGAGCAGGCCGTCGCGGCGATCGAAGTTCAGCAGGCGGGGCTCGAAGAGTCGCTGACACGGCTCACCGGCCGATGGGACGAATTGCAGCGCGAACAGGATGACGCCGAGCAACATCGGAACCAGCTTCGTCAGGAATACGAACGCTGGCAGCAGGAACTCGACACAGCGCAATCGGCACAACGCATTGGTGCGGTGCGTGTGCAGGAATTATCAGCGCAGGTGCAATCGAAGCGTGATCAGCTGGCCGAGTTGCGCGAGGCCCGCAGCGCCGCGATTGCCCGCCGCGGGATCCTCGAAGATCTCGAGCTCCGTCAGGAAGGACTCGGGCTCGGCGTGAAAGAACTGCTGCATCGTGCCCGCCATTCGGATACGTCGCCGTGGAACACGATCGTCGGCAGCGTGTCCGAACTGCTCGACGTTGATCTCGAACACGCCGGGCTACTGGAAGTCGCGCTCGGCACACGGGCGCAGCTACTCGTGTTGCGTGAGTATCAACCGCTGCTGGATTATCTCGCCGGTGGACATGCGACGTTGACCGGGCGCGTCGGATTTGTCGCCGTGCCCGATCGTGCGGCATCACAACCGTGGCCCGACTTCCGCCCGCAGGGTCGGCTGGTGCATCTGCACGTGGCCCAACCGCCGCCGCTGGACCTGCAGGGACACCCCGGCGTCGTCGCCCGCGCGGATCAGCTCGTGACATCGGAACACGGAATCCAAGGGCTCGCCGAGACGCTGCTGACAGATACCTGGATTGTCGAAACGCTCGATGTCGCGGTGCAACTCGCGTCAACCTTCGGTCGCGGCGCGCGGTTTGTGACTCGACAGGGCGAACTGCTCGACGAGACCGGATCACTGCAACTCGGCACGGTGCGCAGCGAGACTTCGCTCCTGTCGCGCAAGAGTGAGTTGCGACGCCTTCGCAATGACCTTGCGCGACAGGAGCGAGAGCTCAGCCTGCGTGAAACCGAACTGCAGCAAGCCCAGACGGCGCTCGCCACCGAAGACGCGGCACTTGCTACGGCTCAGGCCGAGGTCAATCGGCTCAGCCAACTCGTGAGCGAAGCCCTTGCGGTGTGGCGCACGGCCGATCAATCGGCCGAACATCTCCGCCGTGAAATGGAGATGATCAGCGGGCAGATGCAGGGTTCTCGCGACGAACTCGATCGACTCGAACAAGCACACATTGAAACGCTCGCGCGATGGGAGACGGCTCGCCAGGACATGGCAACTCACGAAGCCGCGCTGACCGACGCCGAGCGCGTCTTCGGAGAAACCTCGCAGGCGAACCAGCAGCTCGAACAGCAGAAAGCGGCCGAGCAGATCGATCTGGTCAAACAGGCGGAGCGGCTGACCACGGCCCGTCTGGCTATCGAACGGCTCGTTTCAGAACGAACGCAGCGTGTGGCCCAGGCCGAAGAATTGCAACGGCGGGTTATTGCCGCAGAAGCTCAACGGCAGAAACTTGCCTTGCAGCTTCTTGAAGCCCGGGCGTTAGTTTCAGAAATCTATAGTTCCGGCGACACATTGCAGAATGAAGTCGTCCGCATTCAAGGTGAGAAAGCCGAACTGCGGCAGCGGCGTTCGGCGTTCCTCGATCTGGAAATGCGTCTGCGGCGCGAACGCCGGGCAATCCAGGAACAGCGTCACGCCGATGAAATCCGCGACCGTGAACTGCGGCACACGCTAGGCACGCTCGCCGAACGCATTCACGAAGAGTATCAGGTCTCGCTGGAAGAACTCGCCGCGAGCGATGTCTCCGCGTGGAAACTCTTTCAGGACGAGCGAAGCAAAGGCGCCCGGCCCGCCGAACGCGATGACGAGGATGCTCAA
>DASRYX010000454.1:0-4986 GCA_035686985.1 Planctomycetaceae bacterium
GAATTCACCGTCGGTGGATGTGCGGCGAATGTTGCCGTGGATATGGCCAAGCTCGGACTGAAGGTCGGCCTGAGCGGTTGCGTCGGCGATGATCTGTTCGGCCGCGCGGTCTCCGAGATGCTCGAGCGCGCCGGCGTGAATTGCGAGGCGCTCCGCACGACCGAGGCTTACCCTACCAGCGGGACGTTTGTCATCAATGTGAAAGGCGAAGACCGGCGGTTCATTCATTGCATCGGTGCGAATGCTGCCTACGACGGCACGCAGATTTCCGATGCTGATCTGCAATCCGCGAGGGTCTTGTACGTCGGTGGCTACTGCCTGCTCGAAAGTCTGACGCCGGAAAAAGTCCGGCGGTTGTTCGAACGCGCGCGGCAAGCCGGCGTGACGACTGTCCTGGATGTCGTGCTGCCGGAACACGGAGAATACGCGTCGTGGATCACGCCGGTCTTGCCGATGACCGACTGGTTCTTCCCGAACTGCGATGAATCAAAGCGACTGACGGGGCTGAACGATCCGTGGGCGCTGGCGGCACGCTTTCGTGCGGACGGCTGCGGCGGCACGGCGATCACCTGCGGAGCCGACGGCTCGGTGCTCGATGGTCCCGGCGGTCGCTGGCAGGCCGGGGTGTATAACGTCCCCGCGGTCGATGCCACCGGCACCGGCGACGCGTTCGTCTCAGGCTTCATTTACGGTCTGCTCCGCGGCGACAGTCCCGATCGATGCCTGCGATGGGGTACGGCGTTGGGCGCGAGTTGCGTCCGGCATCTCGGGGCGACGACCGGCGTCTTCACCGCCCCGCAGCTGCGGGATTTCGTGGAACAAGAACCGCTCACCGTTCAGCGTGTTGACGGATGATTTTCACGTCTTCTCTGTCCCTTAGCTCTTAGCTATCAGCCCTTCGCCCATGGACGATCCCCTTCTCACGCCGGTGCAGTTTGTTCGCGGCGTGGGACCGCAGCGGGGAGAGCTGTTCGCGAAACTCGACATTCACACGGTGACCGATCTGCTCTGGCATCTCCCGAAGGATGTGCTCGACCTGACGAAGTTGTCGGCCGTCTTCGAGTTGACCGCCGACCGGGCTCACAGCATTCGCGGTGAGCTCGTCGATGCCGACGCCCGGCTGACCTCCACCGGTAAGACGATGACGGCGCTGCTCTTCAAAGCGGATGGCGGTTTTGTCCGTGCGGTCTGGTTTAACCAGGGCTACATGCTCCGAAAATATCAGCTGGGCCAGCATGTCCTGATCACCGGCACGCCGAAGAACCGCGACCGCCGTTGGGAGTTTTCGCATCCTGAGACGCAGCCGCTCGATGAAGACGATGATGACCGCACGGCCGCGCGTGGGGTCCTGCCGCGGTATCCGCTGACCGACGGGTTGCGGATGTACGAAGTCCGCCGGGCGACGGCCGCAGCGGTCGAAGAATACGCCGATCAGCTGGCGGAGTTTCTGCCGGACGATTTCCGGCTCGAATGCGATCTGCCGCGGATCTCGGACGCGATTCGCCAGCTGCATTGTCCGCAATCGATGGACGAATATCGCGCCGGCCGTCGTCGGGTTCTGTTGGAAGACTTGCTGGAGTTTGAGATCGCTGTGTTGCTGCGTCGGCGGGCCTGGGACCGCGAATGTCGGGCGATTCCGTTGCCATGCACGAGCAAGATCGATGCCCGCATCCGCCGGTTGTTTACCTTTCAGTTCACCGCGGGGCAGAACCAGGCGGTACAGGAAATCATTGGCGATCTGGCTCGGGATCGGACGATGCATCGGTTACTGCAGGCCGATGTCGGTGCCGGCAAAACGGCGATCGCGGTCTACGCGATGCTCGTCGCGATTGCCAACGGGACCCAGGCCGTGTTGATGGCCCCCACGGAAGTGCTCGCACAACAACATTGGAATACGATCGAATCAATTCTCGAACAAAGCCGGGTCGAACGGCGATTGCTCACGGGACAGCTCACACCGGCCGCGCGCAGCACGGTGCGCGAAGATATTGCTTCGGGAAAGGCGCAACTCGTCATCGGCACCCAAGCCGTGATTCAGGACAGCGTGCGGTTTCAGCGCCTGGGCTTGGCGGTGATCGATGAGCAACACAAATTCGGGGTCGGACAACGCGGCCGGTTTCAATCGGGGGATATCTCGCCGCATCGGCTGGTAATGACCGCGACGCCGATTCCACGCAGCTTGTGTCTCACGCAGTTTGGCGATCTCGATCTGACATCGATTCGCGAGTTGCCCCCCGGCCGTCAGCGCGTCGTCACCAGTCGGGTCACCGGCGAGGCGATCCCCAAGGCGTGGGATTTCCTGCGGAAAAAGTTGCGCGAAGGGCGACAGGCGTATCTCGTGTGCCCGCGGATCGAGGGTGATGAACAGGACGATTCTCCCGGCGCGGAGTCGCTCTTCCGGTCCGTGACCACCGGCGAATTGCACGGTTTCCGGGTTGGCCTCGTGCATGGGCAGCAGGACCGCGACGCCCGTGCGGCAACCATGGAGGCCTTCCGGCGCGGCGATCTGGATGTGCTGGTGGCCACGACGGTGATTGAAGTCGGCGTCGACGTTCCCAACGCCACGCTGATGATGATTTTTGCCGCCGAGCGCTTCGGCTTATCGCAGCTCCATCAGTTGCGGGGCCGGATTTGCCGCGGCTTGTTCCAGGGGTATTGCTTCCTGCAATCCGATGCGACGCAGCCGGAAGCCGTGCGCCGGTTGTCGGCGCTGGAGGCGACCGCCGACGGCTTTCAATTAGCGGAAATCGACTTCGAATTACGCGGCCCGGGGGATGTCCTGGGAACACGTCAGCACGGTGAGATGCCGCTGCGCGTTGCCGATCTGGCGCGGGATCGTGAACTGCTGGAAGAGGCGCGGACGATTGCGACCGACATCCTCAACGACGGGCGCATTGATACCCCGGAGTTCTTCCCGCTTAAGCTCCGTGTCTTGGAACGCTTCGGTAAGATGATGGACCTGCCACAGGCCGGCTGAGGCAGGCTCGACGTTCATGGAACGGCGGTTGCGATCGCATCACACAAGGGCGTGCTGCTGGTCGGTTCCGCGAGAATTTCCGCGAGCGTCGTCGACTGAAAGGCGTTCTCCACTGAAGCGAGCGCGTCATCCATCCGCCGGTGCAGCGGGCAGAGATTTTTCCCGTGTGTCACCAGACCCAACGGGCACGTGTGAATGCGTTCGATGGGCTCAACCGCGTTCACGACTTCGAGAATCGTCAGGTCGGACGGCTGCTTGCAGAGCGTGATTCCACCACCGACACCCCGCTGGGTATGCACGATCTGATGTCGGGCGAGGCCCTGCAGGACTTTCGACAAGTAGGCTTTCGGAACCCGCGTGGCGGTCGCGATCTGGTCGGTGGTCCGGGCGCGGGGCGATTCATTCGCGAGGAACACGACGGCGCGCAAAGCATATTCTACGGTCTGAGAGAACATGCGGGCCCTTTGAGATCGGTGTCTACTGCCAGCAACACCGCCCAATTGACACGCCTAGCGTTCAAATGTCAACCGCTGTCCGTTCCAACAACAGTTGGTCAACCAAGGGTGCAGGAAATTCCTCCGCTTACTTCGCCGCCGTCACCGTGGCCCACTCTTTCGGGACATCGCGGTGGGTTTCGAGCAGAATCGCCCGGATCGCCTGCCGGTCGGCCGCCGTGAGATGCGCGAATTCCTTCTCGTCGGAGCCGCGCAGCACTTCGTCCAATCGCTTCCAGAATCGCGTCCGCAACTCCGGTGGGAGTTCATAGAAGCTTTCCGTCTCGATCAGATAACTGCACGGATGTTTGAACATCCGCGTCTGCAGGTCAAAGTCCCGCAACGATCGGCCCAGAGAATCGCGCGGGCCCGCCGCGGCAAAGTCTTTCGCGTAGTCCGTCGAACCAGAAATCGGTTCGGTGAGAGCCGTTTCATTCACGAACAGGAAATACTTCACCAGCGAATCCGCAGCATTCTTCAGGATCGTGTTCGTGCTGTCCCAGCGATGGTCCGGGGCTTCTTTCAGCTCGCGGTTCAAGGCGTCTTCGCGATGCAAGGCCGACCGGACATCAAATGCGGTTTTCGTTAGCAGGTTGTGACCACCGGCCTGATGCGCAAGGATCATCAGCGCGACGAGATCGCTGTGGCCGTTCAGGTAAGCGCCACGATCGAACTTGGCGCTCAGGTCGGTCAGATTTAACCCGGATGGATCATGCTCCGCGTCGTTGTCGGGCCGGCCCTGATACGTCAGATTGCCCAGATGTTTCTGATTGCCGTGCTGGCCGGAGACATACCAGCCGCCGTAGCGATCGGAGAGCGGGCTGGTGTGGTCGATGCGGAACGAGCCCGACGCCAGCAGCGGATGACCGCTTTTGTCCACATACATCGAACGGACCAGATGGCCGGGAACGCCGCGGGCCTGACCACCGGCGTGACAGATCAGGCAGTTATCCGTCTGCCGGCGGAACTCCGGAGATTCGTCCGGCTCCTGCTTCAGCGTGTAATAGACCGTGCCAAGCTGGGCATCGGCGACGGAGATTTCGAGCACCTCGCCATTCCGGCAGTAGCCCACATACGCATCGTCATTGAAGAAGATGGCCCGAGGCGTCCGCGGGCTGATCTTGTGGCGCTGCAGGCTGGTCTTGGAGAACACCAGCGTCTGGCTTGTTTCCGGCACCTTCAGTTCGGTGAGAACCGAGCGGAGATAACCCCACGGCTCCTCGAATTTCAGCGACGCATCCCCTTTCGCGAGACGATCTTCGAGCCGGGAGACAATGTTATCGGGCTTGGATTGCGTGTAGCGAATCGGATCACGATCGAAGTCGTCTTGCGCGAAGCCGATGCATGGGCTGGCAATCACGAGCAGCAGAATCCACCACGACTTCATCACCGACTCCTATTGTGGATGTGTGTGTCTTCAATTCTCATCATATCGGAAGTTGGCGGGGGATCAATTCGAGTTTGGCACCGGCGGGACGGAATTTCCATCTTCGGTAATTGCGGGTGGGGCAGGCG
>DASRYX010000455.1:0-4163 GCA_035686985.1 Planctomycetaceae bacterium
GTGTATGTGCCGTCGGCTCCGGTGATGACTGTTCCCGAACTCCCGGCCCAAGTGCTGAGCCCAGCGCCCGCCCCGATTCCGGCTCCGGTGACGACCGCCCCGCAGAGCTATGTGATCGTCAACGCGACGAATCAGCCGGTGACGTATGCCATCCGGACCGCGGGAACGCAATGGGGTTCCTACACCGTCCCAGCCGGTCAGCATCACGAGTACAGCGTCCCGAGTGCTGAGATGGAACTTAAGTATGTCGGTGTCAACGGTGAACAGGTCATCTCGATTCCCGGACAGCACGCCTATGCGTTCGCTCAAGGGGAGAATGGCCTCGGATTGTTCCTCGCCGATGCTCAAGCGGGCCAGTAATCCCTGGCTGACCAACAATGACTTCGAAGCCCCCAGGCATCACCCGATGCCTGGGGGCTTTTTCGTTGGTCTCGGCAAGCGCAGTCGTGTCAGTCGGGGTGTGCCACTGGCTCTGCCAGTGCAGTTTGTCACAACCGCTTGCATCCCAAAGACACTAGCAGTGGCACACGGCGACAGTTGGCATTGCGACGGGGGTGCGCGATCCTTTACGGTGGAAATGCAGCGGACAGTCACGCCTCGCTTTCTCGCCAGGGAGGGTCCCCACTGTGTCAGCCGATCAATCCGACCCGGTCCGAACCGCGCTGGATCGCATGGAGCAGGGGGACGCGACCGCGGCGGATGCCCTCTGGAATGCGTATTTTCAGCGCCTCGCCGGTGCGGCTGATCGGCACATCGGCCCCGGCTTGCGACGCACGCTCGATGGCGAAGATGTCGCCGTCAGCATCATGCAGACGATCTATCGTCGCGCGTCGAACCAGCAGCTGGTCGATGTCGCCGATAGCGATGAACTCTGGAAACTGATGCTGACAATTCTGTATCACAAGGTGGCGGACAAAGGCCGCGCGCATCGGGCGCTCAAACGCGGCGGCGGACAAGTCCGTGGCCATTCGATCTTCATCGGTGCGGGATCAGAAGCCGAACGGCAGGCGTTCGCCTTCGTCGCGACGCAGGTCCCGACTCCCGACATGCTGGTCCAACTGGAAGAAGAACGTCAGCGACTCTTTGACCAACTGGGCGACGATGATCTCCGTCAAATTGCCCAGCGCCGCCTGGAAGGCGCGACCGCCGAAGAGATCGCGCTCGAGGTCAACCTCTCCCCGCGCACCATCCGCCGCAAACTCGACACCATCCGCGAGCAATGGTCGCATATTGAGGAATAACGTCACACGCCGGCGGTGGCGGGGGTTTCGTGGGTCAGGCGGTTGCGGACGGTGGAGGGGGATTCCAGCACCACGTCGAGTCGCACGGGGAGGGTGATCGTGAAGACGCTGCCCTTACCAAACTCGCTGACGAGGTGGACATCGCCACCGAGCAGTTTGGCGAGCTCGCGGACAATCGACAGCCCTAGGCCTGTGCCTTCATACTCGCGCGTCAGGGCGTTGCGTCGGCCGGGGAGTGTCTTGCCCTGGCGGAATTTCTCGAAGATGCGTTCCTGCTCTTCGAGCGGAATGCCGACGCCGGTGTCTTCCACGATGACCGCCACCGTCGCGGGATCGCGCAGCTCGACATAGACCCGCACGCGGCCGCCGTCGGGTGTGAACTTGATCGCGTTCGACAACAGGTTGTTGAGAATCTGCTGAATCTTGCCCGGGTCCTGCCACAGCACCGGCACACGCGGATCGACATCCCAGCCGAGATCGAGATTTTTGCGCTCGGCGAGAGGCAGCATCGCGCCGACCATGCGTTCCACGAGATCCTGAATCGAGAACTCGACCGGATGCCGCTCCATCTTGCCGCTCTCGATCTTGGCCAGATCGAGCACGTCGTTGATCAGCGTGAGCAGGTTCTTGCCGGACGTCTGGATGTGGTTAACGTACCGCCGCTGTTTGTCGTTGAGATTCGTCGAGCCTTCGAGCACATCACTGAAACCGAGAATCGAATTCAGCGGCGTGCGGAGTTCGTGGCTCATCGTCGCCAGGAAATCGTTCTTCAGATGATTTAGCTCGAACAGTCGCAGGTTCGCTTGCGCGAGTTCGTCGTTCTTCTGTTCGTACCCCTGGTTCACCGCCTGCAGTTCTTCCTGCACGGTAACGAGGTGCCGGAGCATGCGGTTAAACGCGTGGCTGAGTTCCTCGAATTCATCACCCGTGCGGATATCGGCCCGTTGATCGAGGGCCCCGCGGGCGATGTTGTCGCTGACTTCCTTGAGATGCAGCACCGGCTTGACGATCACGTAGCGCACGATGGCATACGCGGCGAGCATCGCGAGGAACGCCGTCACGATGGCGGTGGCGAGCAGAATCGCATTGTTCCAGGCGAGCGAGCGCTGCGTCTTCTCCATCGGGAAGGAGATCTTCACCATGCCAATCGGATCGCCGATCTTCAGCGGCGGGACATCGGGGTTGCGGACTTCGCTGCTTCCATTCGCTTCGGCTTCGACTTTCGCCAATTGTTGAGCCGCTTTCACCCGCCGTTCCTGATGGCAGGCGATGCACGACTCCGACGCATAAACGCCGCCGTAGTAGTGATATTCGTGCCGCTTCTTGTCGCGGACGATCCGGACGATTTCCTTTTCGCCGTTGCGGATGCGATCGAGATCGTCCCACTCGGCGCTATCGAAGCCTTTGGCGCTCATATCCATGAGGGCCCAGTTGTATTCTTTCAGCTCGCTGGGTTTGAGTTCGGTCGCCATCTCGGACACGCGGGCCGCGAAGCCGAATTCCTGACCGCGCTCCGACCACTCCCAGTGCTTCTCGAGAATCACCGGGGCCACCAGCAACCGGGCCGTCACCTGGTTCTGTGTGAACACGAGGTCTGTCGTCTGCCGGGCATAGAAATAGAAGCTGATGGTGATCAGCGTGAGCAGACCGCTGCCGAACAGGAAGCGGCATTTCCGCTCCAGGCTCGTTTCTCCCAGCAGTCGTTTGATGGTGCGATACGACATTCCGCCGAGTCCTTCCGCTCCGCCCGTGCGACGGAATGTCTCTGTTGTACCCGCTGGCGGAACCTGGGGCGAGACCAGTGCGGCGGCGAGAGGGTCGAGGGTGGAGAGTCGAAAGTAGAGAGTTCACGGCAGAAGTGGACCGGGTGGCCGGGGCTGGAGCGTCTTCGCGAAGCCCCGGAATTCATCGGCGCGTGCTGTTCCGGGGCTTCCCTTCGGTCCAGCCCCGGCCACCCTCTTGAGGGGCATTTTTCCGACCCTCAACCTTCGACCATCCCGCTTCAACCAGATAAGATGAAAGTTCGCCTTGCGCATCATCCCCACGGAGGGGTGTCCCCCGCCGGACACAGACGGACCGATGTCGTTTCGTTTTCTTCATGCCGCTGATATCCACCTCGATAGCCCGCTGCACGGGTTGCAGCGCTACGACGGCGCGCCGGTCGACGCCATCCGCCAGTCAGCCCGAACGGCGCTGAAACGGCTTGTTGATCTCGCGCTCGCCGAGCGCGTGGCGTTCGTGCTCATCGCCGGGGATCTCTACGACGGCGACTGGCGCGACTACAACACCGGGCTGTTCTTCATTGCACAGGCACAGCGGTTGGCGGATGCGGGAATCCCACTGTATCTCATCGCCGGGAATCATGACGCGCAGAACGTGATGACCAAGGCGCTGGTGTTGCCGCAGCAGACCACATTCCTCGCCGCGGACCGTTCCGAAACCGTGTACCTTGAAGATCTCGGCGTAGCGATCCACGGCCAGAGTTTCGCGACGCGGGCCGTCACGCATGATTTGTCCGCCGCGTATCCGGCCGGTCAACGCGGGCTGTTCAACATCGGCATGCTGCACACGTCCGCCGGGTGTGAAGGGCACGATAACTACGCCCCGTGCACGCTCGATGGTCTCCGTTCGCGGCAATATCAGTATTGGGCCCTCGGTCATGTCCATCAGCGGGGCATTCTCTGCGAAGACCCGATTGTCACGTTCCCCGGCAACATCCAGGGGCGACACATCAAAGAGAGCGGTCCGAAGGGCTGCTGGCTGGTCACGGTCGATGATCGTCAAGCCGCGACGGTGAGTTTCCGGCCGCTGGATGTTCTCCGCTGGGATCGCGCGACGGTGTCGATCGAAGATGTCCGCCATGAAGACGATCTCTGGCCGTTGATCGCGTCGGCTCTCGAAAAGCACGAACAGTCTCACGGC
>DASRYX010000456.1:0-13042 GCA_035686985.1 Planctomycetaceae bacterium
ACCAAACGAGTGAAAGATCGGCAGCACACCCATCAACGTATCATCGGAATCGATCTGGAAGACCTGATCCGCGGCGTCGACGGTCCCGGCAATGTTGTGATGCGATAACATCACTCCCTTCGGTTCGCCGGTCGATCCCGAGGTGTAAATGATCGTGATCGGATCATCGGGCTTGATGGTCGTGAGCCCGAGTGATCGTTCCAGCAGCGACACCGGCATAAACCCGGCCGAGAACGCAGCCCACGCTTTGTCGGCCCCGGTGACTTCGGTCTTCATGTCTTCGAGGTAGAGTAGCGTCGCGCCGAGATTGACCGGCTTCTTCTCCATGAAGGCTTTGCTGGTGATGATTGTCTGCAGGCCGGCATCACGCACAATGTATTGCAGGTCGCTTTCATGCAGCGTGAAGTTGAGATTCACACTGACGCGCCCGGACATCGCCACCGCGAGGTTGGCCAGCACGCCTCCGACCGTCGATGGCATGTAGATGCCGATCCGCGGTTCGGTCTCGTTGGATTTGACGTGCCGCAGCAGCACGCGTCGCATGGCCAGAGTCGCCGTCAGCAGCCGCCCGGAGGTCATTTCGGTGCCGAGGGAATCAACGATCTTCGTATGGCCCCAGCGACGGCGGCACGCACGGATCACCTGTCGAGGGCCGTTCAACAAGCGCGACTTTTCCTGTTCCACGGCGAGATTCCCCAGTTCATGAACCGCGTTGCGGACCTGATCGACGGATTCCGGATGTTCAATCGGCTTGCCGAAGAGAATCGAAACGGGATAAGGCAGCTTTTGCGGCCATTTCCAGAAAAACTTGCCGCCGCGGTAACTGAAAATGCTGCCCCACAAGCCGTGCAGACACACCGGGATCACCGGCGCGCCGGTTCCCTGAATAATCTTCAGGAAGCCCGGCTGAAACGGCTGCACCTGCCCGGTGCGGGTCAGCGTTCCTTCAGCGAAGATGCAGACGCAGGAGCCCTGCTCGATGGCTTCGCGGGCCGTGCGCAGCGATTGAATCAGCGCTTTCGGACCGCCGTCGGCTTTGATCGGGATGACTTCAAACACCCGTGCGAGCCAAGCCAGACGAGGATGATTCACGAAGTCCGCATACGCGATGAATCGAATCGGTCGCGGGGCGGTGACGAGCAGCAGAATGCCGTCGACCCATGTGACGTGATTGGGGACGAGCAGCACTCCCCCTTCGCGCGGAATGTTCTCCCGACCTGAGACCTGAATGCGGTAAACCAGCTTTGCAAAGAGCCACCAGACCATGCGGAAGACCGTCGCCGGGAGTTGCCACGCGACGTACACACCGACGGCGACCGTGCCCAACCCCGCGAGCAGGAAGATCGTCCCGGCGGAAATCTTCAGCACTGCGTTGAGCAAGTAAAACACCCCCGCAATCAGCAACGTGCCGAAGAACACGAGGAAATTCGTCGCCGCGAGAATTGTCCCCAGCTTCTGTGGCGGACTGCGATGTTGCAGATACGCTTCGAGCGGCACATCAAACAGCCCCGCGCTGATGCCCAGCCCGAACAAGGCCACGCATGATCCGTAAAACGCAATGTAAGGATGAGCCGCATCAATGCGACCGGTGAAGAACAGGATAAACGAACAGAGACTGATTCCGAATGCCCCAAGCGGGACAAAACCGAGTTCGATATGCCCGGCGGACCACCACCCGGCGAGCACGCTCCCCACGCCGACACCGATGACCAGCACCATGCCGAGCACACCGATATCACGCTGTTGTAACCCGAGATCGTGAATGCCGAAGGTATCGATATTAATGTTGGCGAGCGTGGCCATCATCCAGAAAAAGGCGATTCCGAGGGCCGTCCGCATCAGGTTCGGCACGACGGCAAGCTGTCGCAGCGAGTCGTAGGTTTCCGCGAGGAACCGCCACGGGATCGGTCGTTGCGGGGCCGCCGACGGGATGCGCTGAATGAACGCGCTCGCCACCCAGCCGATCACCGCCATCGACATGATCAATGTCGCAGGCAAGGCGAGTCGCGCGAACGTAATTGTGGCGTCGGGAGTTGGTTTGACGATCGAGGACAACCAGTTGCCGACGAGAAACCCGAGCGCACACGGGACGAGGTTCATCAACCCCATCAGCCCGTTCGCGTTGGCCAGTTCACCGTCCGAAACGAGTTCCGGGATCGAGCCGACTTTCGACGGCGCAAACAACGCGGCCAAGACACCCGTTCCCGCAACGATCAGGAACAATAACCACGCGTTTTCGGTCATCAATGCGGCGAGGCCCAGACCAAGCAGCACAATCTCGGCGATTTTGCACCAGCCGATCACCTGGCCTTTGGAGAACCGGTCGGCGAGATATCCGGCCGGGGTTGCGAGAATAATGAACGGCAACGTGAACCCGGCCAGTCCGAGCGAGAGCGCCGCGGCGTCGCCCATGATCGGCTTGGCAATCGGCACCACCAGCCAGCGGAAGGTGTGGTCGTTCAGTGCCGTACAGAACTGAACAATCAGCAGCGCGATGAAGCTGGTCGAGCCGACTCCGACATGCGGGCGAAACGGCGCAGGGGGCGACGGTTCCAGATCGGGCGCGTCCTGGGAATCGTCAACGGACATAGCGGGCCAGGGAACGAATCATCGAAAATAGGTTTGCGGCGCACACGTGTTATCGCCAATAGCCCCCAGTTTGAAAAGTGGACGGCCGCGAGATTTCCCACATCTGGTGAGCGGATCGGCGCTAGTTACCGGTGTTTTCCTCGGTTCGGGCGACAATCGGGATCGCGGAACCGGCGGCTAGCGCCGTTCCGCTCACGGGACGAAGCGGTATTCACCGCGGTTGTTGTCCGCCAGGATCTTCAACACTTCTTCGCCGAAGGTTTCCCCGAACGCGAAGGTGTGAATCACAATCTGTGACTGCTTCAGCGACTTCAACCGGCGATTCGACAGGCCGTCGAATTCCCCGTCGGTGAGAAAGCAGATCACGTCAGGCTGCATCCGCAACGCCATGTCGAACGCGGGAATCGGGTTCGTCGGACTGCCGCCGGATTCCGCCCGCCCGATCCATTGCAGGAACTGATCGCGCGTGCCGGGCACACTCGGCTGGAACGATCGCGCGGGCATCGGATGCGCCTCGTTGCTGAAGAAAATCACATAGAATTGATCTTCGGGCTTCATCTCGGTGATGCACTTCAGCAGTTCAAGTTTCAGCCGGCGGAACCGCGTTTTTGACGGGCTGTCGTGCGGGTGATTCATGCTGCGGGAACTGTCGACCACGAACACCGTACGATGGCCCGTCGGCGGTGCCATCCCGAAGAATCCCGGCCCGCTGCCATTACCCACGCCGGTCCCCGTTCCGTTGCCGATGCCTCCGGTATTGCGATCGGTCGGCAACGGCGTCACCGCTCGGTTCAGTGCGAGGCGATGGCTCGTGGACGCCATCCCTAACGGACTCAGTGCTCCTTCCGTGCCGCTACGGACCGGAGAAATGGATCCCGCCACAAACTGCGCGGGATCGAAATCCCCGGACGAGGACCCACCCGCATCGGGGGAAAGAGTCTGGTCGCGCGGGAGTAACGCCTTCGGCACAACGATCGGCTCGGTCTCAGTCGTCGCCGGCGGTTCCCACGCCGTTTCAATCGCGAAGTCCGGCGCTGCGGGAATGTTCGGCAGGACAACGACCGCCGCAATGCCCAGTGCCACGCCGTGCGCGAACAGCGACAGCGACCATCCGGTCCCCGCCACACCGCCAGGCATCCACGCTCGCCACTGAAAAAACATCGCGACGGCTCACCGAAAATTCACGGTCCGTATCATGCCACATCGGTTCACGTTTCGCACGAACTTTTCCGGAGTCGCGAGCGGCAGCGAAATCGGTGTTAACCGCCGCGGGATTCGTCGGTTATGATGCCAGTTCGCTGAAAGGAATCGCTGCGATGACCCTCACGATGACGCATCCTGCCGAAAAGACCGTCTCCACGGGAGAAGAGGCGGAGAACATCGTCTTCTTCGACGGTGTGTGCGGGTTCTGCAATGCGTGGGTCGATTTCTGGATCCACCGCGATCCTCAGGCCCGCCTGCGATTCGCGCCGTTACAGGGAGAAACAGCCCGCACGCGACTCGATCCGGCGGATGTTGAGAATCTTAACTCGCTCGTCTTCAGCACGCCTCACGGCGTCTATCGGAAGACTTCCGCGGTCGTGCGAATCGGCTGGACGCTTGGCGGCGTTTGGGGCGTGTTTGCCACGTTGCTCTGGCTGATTCCGCGCCCGCTGCGCGACGCCGGTTACGCGCTGGTTGCCCGCAATCGCTACCGGTTTTTCGGCAAGAAGGAAACCTGCCGGTTACCCACCCCCGCGGAACGCGCTCGCTTTCTCCCGTGAGCGGCACGGCGCTAGCCGCCGGTGCCTTGTATTCACTCGTTCGCAAGCTCTGCTTGATAAACCGTGAAGGCACCGGCGGCTAGCGCCGTGCCGCTCACATGACGGATAATTACAGCGGCCGGCTGGGGGGCATGTGCTCGCCGCAGGAGAACTCACTGGCGTGCTTCTTCTTTTCCGCCTGATGCGCTTTGGCTTTCATTAGCGCGCATCCTGACTGGGCAATCGTCAACGTCACGAGTAACCCGAGCACCGCGGAACGAACCACCGAGAATCGGCGAAACAACATGAGGATTTCCCTTATTCCGTACGGAGACGGCGCGGCGGCGATGCGGCGCTGGTCCCGTATTTCTGGTTGAACGCTTCGGGATCAAACGCATCGTTCGCACGACGCACCGCCATCCCGGTGGGTAATGATTTCTTCGCCGTCATTTCGGAAGCGGACGGACCGACGTCTTCAAAGCTGGCGGGAACGATGCCACCCGACGCAGTGGAAGGATTCGTCGCCACCGCGGACGCGATCCGCTCTTCGACGTCATCCAGGCGGCGCGGCTCCGCTCCCTGCGGCTTGCCTTTCGACTTCTTTAACGGTGACTGCCGGGCGAGCTTGGCTTCTTCCGCCTGCCGATCCGCAGCGACGGCGGCGACCCAGTCCTGAATCGTCCGTAGCTGCTCGGCTCCCTGCGAGCCGCCGAACATCGTGGCCCCCTGTTGACCGTGCGGGCCGCGCGTCACCTTCAATAACGCGCTCTGCTGGAACTCGTGCGTGTCGATGAGCTTCAGCACCTCGGCGAGATTCTTCTCCGCGGAACGCCGATGGTTGCGGTTCTCAATCCGGACATGCGTCAGCCGAAATTCGCTCTGCGATTCCGAGCCGTGGCAACTCGCTCCGCCGCAACGATTGATGAGCAGCGGCTGCACACGAGCGGTAAACTGGGCCGCGGTCCGTTTGGACAAGCCCCCGAGCGATTCGACATCCTGCACGAAGATGCCATCACTGTTGAGCGACGCATTTCGGGGCTTGGGCGTCGCGAGCAATTGTTCCTCAAGCCGCTGCAGCATTTTCCGCGCGACTTCGTTTTCGGGGTCCCGTCGCAGTGCCCGCAAGAGCTCGTCCCGCGCTTCGTCGTACAGCCGGTAAGAGATGCCCCACTCGGCGAGCTGAATCAACGACGCCGCACTCGGGTCGGTCAACGATTCGCGCTGGATGCGGTAGGCATCGCGCAGATCACGCGCGACACACCGCACCTGCTCGCCCGGGACGAACAATTTCCCACCGGGTTTTTCGACCGAGTAACCACCGGCCTGAATCGTGATGTCGCCGTTCATCGTGCGACCGTCGGTCATCACCATCAGTTGCGGATTCGCACTCTTCGGCGGCTCCGCGGCGCGGACCGTTCCCGCGAGACAGCCGGCGACAAGAAGTAGCGCGCTCAGTCGCATGATTGTTCGCATCGAAAAGAACAGGCGAGCGGGGGGACGTTAGTCCCCCCGGTGATTGAAAACCGGACTTCGTCACCGAGGGGACTGACGTCCCCCCGCTCGCCGTGGAATCTGGGGACCGTAAATCCGCGGCAAAAACGCGTCAATTGCGGGGCCGTACGCCGTGCGGTCGGGAAGACCGCTTTCGGGGAAACTTTTCGGTCGATCGGCGGAAGCTGCCGGTTTTGGGCGAAATCGGGGTTTGAAGCCGTCGGCCACACGGTTACACTTCCCGTTTCACCGTGGGAAGCGGTGTGCGCTGCGGCCGTCGCGAAGCTGCCATGCGAAGGAATCAATGCGACGGAAAGGAGTCCGTCATGGCGATGCGGCTGCTGCATGCGGCCTCGGTGCAACTCGATGTCCCGCTGCGCGGCGTCGGCTCTGTCCCGCGCGATCTGCTGGACCTCGTCTCCACCGCGACACTCACCGCGTGGGATCGGCTCATCGACGCCGCCGTCACGCACGATGTCGACGCACTCCTCTTAACCAGTGATACTTTCGACGCCGAAGCGAGCAGTCTCGCAGCGGATGTCGCACTGCGGCAAGGGCTTGAGAAACTCGCCGAGCGCGAAATCGCGGTCTTCGTCGTGCCCGGGCCACGCGATCCGCTCGCCGCCTGGCAGGAAATCCCGTTTCTCCCCGAAAACGTCACCATATTTGATTCGCCGTGGGATTCGCCGGTCGACTTGTCGGACCGCGGACAAACCAAATGGACGATTTTCCCGGCGTCGAGTTCCGGCGCGGAGGCTCCGTCGCCCGAGCAAGATAAACTTCGCGCGTTGCGTAAGCCCGGCAGCAATGGTCCGCGACCGGTCACCGTCGGAATGCTGTGGGAAGCCGAGGGGGCCGTTGCTGATGCCGGGGCCATCACGACGCCCCGCGCTGCGGCACTCGATGTTCTGCTGTGTTCGGACCGCAGCGGTTCTTCCGCCCGCCCCAACGGCGAGGTGATGATCCGCCGGCAAGCCGCTCCGCAGGGGATGACGCCCGCCGAAATCGGTGCTCGCGGCGCGACCCTGATCGAAGCCGATTCAAATCGGAAACTCTCCGCCCGGCTGCTGTCCCTCGCGCCGATCCGTCGCGAACGGCTCACCGCGCGGCTGGAGGGCGTCCGGCATCGGGACGACCTCTGTGACCAGATGCTCGCCCGGCTCGAAGAGCTGCCCGCGCTTCCTGGCGAAGAATTGCGAATCGTGGAGTGGGTCTTCGAAGGATCGTCCGCGGCGTGGAAACGGCTCGATCTGAGCGAACCCGCACTCGACGAAGTCGCCCAGCAATTGACCGAACTGACCGACCAACCCGGCAAGCTGCGGTCGCTGCATCGCGCGGCTCCGCTGTGGCAGGAATCGGTCGACGAACAGCAGATCAACGATCTCTGGAAGGATTACCTCAGCCTGTACGACCAGCGGCCGACACTCGACGCCGCCGAGCTGCGGAAACTGGCAATGGAACTCCGACCGCAGCAAGCCGTTCCGGACGGAGTCTGGGAGCGCTGGTTGCAACACGTTTCGCCACAGGAAGTCGCCCGTCGCGCCCGCGGTTTCGGCCGCCGCTGGTTCGCCGGCGCATAACACACACAGAAGCCCAGGGTTTCTCAACCCTGGGTCTGCATGAATCGGGAACGGGGGGACATCACCCGATGAAGATCAGTGGCTTTGAAATCGACCGCTTCGGCGTCTGGCGAAATTTCGCGCAGAAGCTCCGCCCAAACGGTCTCAACGTCTTCTACGGTCCGAATGAAGCGGGCAAGACCACGCTGCTGCGCTTCATTCGTGGCGTGCTTTATGGCTATCACCCGGACGAAGGTCCGACTGCGCGGCGGAGTTCGAAGTCCTCGCCGAAAAGCGGGCTGCTCAACATCGTCCATCGCGATCTGGACTACGAGATCCGCCGGGTGTCCCGTGGTGATGACGGCGGGTTGCTCACCGTTTCCGGGACAGCATCGGGGGATTCGTCCGCGCGGTTGTTGAGTGAACTCGTCGCCGGGACTGACGAAAAGCTATTCGAATCGGTCTTCGCCGTCGGGCTGCCCGAACTGCAGGAATTCGCGACGCTCACCGACGACGAAGTCGCCCGGCATCTCTACGGCATGACGCTCGGCCCGCAGGGTCAGTTGCTCATGGATCTGCCGCGGCGGATGGAATCTGAACTCGATCGCGCGTGGCCGAAGGACGGTCATCGCGGACGGCTCGGAGAACTCGCCGAGAAGCACCGCGACCTGACGCAACAGATGCAGGGTCTGCGGCCGCAACGCGAACGCTATCGCACGTTAGTTCGCCAGCGCCGCGAACTCGAGCAGCGCATCAACAGCCTGCGCAAGAAAAGCGCCGATCTGCAGACGCAACTGCGGGGACATCAGTTCCTCGAAAAAGTCCACGCCCCGTGGAGCCGTGTACGCGATCAACGCCGCGAACTCGCGGGCATTCCGGATCTCCGCAGCTTCCCGACCGACGGGCTCACCCAGATCGCCCGCTGGGAAGCCGATCGTGACGCGACGCTCGTCACGCGCGATGAACTGCTCACCGAAATCAAAATCATCGGCAAGAACCTGCAGGCCAACCGACCGGATGACAGCATCCGCCGGTTCGCGGGTTCGATCCGCGCCCTGCAGGAACAGCGTGCCCAGTGGGATGACCATCAGCAACGGATGACGGCGCTGGAAGCGCAGGCCGCCGAATATGACCGCGAACTCACCCGGCAGGTCACCGACATCGGCAAAGGCTGGACCGCCGCCCGGCTGGAAACGGTCGTTGACACTCCCGAAGCCCACGGCCGATTTGTCAGCACCGCGCGCGACTATCAGGCGATCCGCTCAAAGACAAAACGTCGCCAGCGATGGTATCGCAAACTGAGTGCGTCTTGCCGGGACCGCGAGCTCGCGCTCCGTACGGAACTGCAGCATTACGGTGTCGAAGCGCCGTCGTTGCAGCAACCGCTGAACCTCGCCAAGCAACGGCTCGTGCAACTCACGGAACTCGGCCAACTGCAACTGCAAGCCGCCGAGTTACGCCAGCGCTCGCTGACCATCGACGACCACATGGAGCGACTGCAGGATCGCATGGGTCTGCCCGACTGGGTGTGGCTGATCCTCGCGTTCTTTGTCCTTGCGGGCATCGGACTGTTCGCAGCGGGATTGTCCGCGGGCATCTCCACCGGGTGGCTTGTCGGCGCGATTTACGTCGTATTGGCTCTCACCGCGGGCGGAACAACCTGGGCGCTAAAGCTCGAATTTGAAGCCGAAATTCAACGTCAGGTCGCTGAACTGCGTGAGCAACGCAACAGTCAGGACACCCGGCGGCACGAGATCGAACAGCGCATCATCGAACTGGTGCAACTGCACGGCTTGTGGGATCCCGACGCCGAACGGGCGACCCCGATTGATGCGACCGATGGCAAGTGGGTCGCGCTCTCGGCAGAACGGCTCGCACAGTTGGAACTCGCGCAGCGCGAATACCAAAGAATTCTTGATACACGCCAGCGTCTGAGCCACATGCGCGGCCGCTTGCAGTTCCAGCAGCGTGAACTGGGAGCCGCGCGCCGGCAATGGTGCGAAACGCTGAAGTCGCTCGGCTATGACGAAATGGTCGATGTGAACGCGGCCTTCGAGCAATGGCAGAAAGTCACCGCCGCGCGGGAACTACGCCGGCGTGCTCAGGAAGCCCGGCGGGAAGTCCGTGGGTTGCGCGAAGATTGGGAACGCTTCCGCACACGCGTCGAAGACCTCGGCCATCGCATGCGGGCGGAGAGCCTCGATTACACGAAGCCGTTCCTCGCGCTCGATCAATGGGACGAAGAGCTTCGCGCGTGGATCACATCGCGGCAGGAATATCGCCGGTTGCTGAAAGATCGCAAAGCCCGCCGCGTGGAAGCCGATGAGGTGCAACGCCGCGTCGACCATCTGCAGCAGCAGATCGCCGGTCTCTTGCAACAGGCGAACGCCACCGATCGCGCGGACCTCGAACGCAAGCTGCAACTGCATCAACGCCGGCAGCAGATCGAAATGGCGCTGCAGCAGGCGATGCGCGAATTGGAAGTCATCACGCAATCCGAACCGCAGTTGGCGCTGGTCGAAGATGATCTCGTGCGGTTCCGGCCGTCCGAGAACACCGAGACGATCAAGCGCCTCACCCGCGAAGCCGCCGAAGCAGAAAAACAGCTGCAGGAACAGTTCGAGCAGCTCGGCACCGTCAAGCAGGAAGTGAAATCGCTCTCTGCGGATCGGCAATCCTCGAAGGTCCGCTTCGAGCAATCCCAGGCGCACGAACAACTCCTCGACGCCTGGACCAACTGGTACGCCACCGCGGCGTCGTCGGAGTCGGTGGACCTGGTCAGCGCGATGTTCGAGCAGGCTCACCAGCCGGAAATGCTCGCGGCGGCGATTCCGTTTGTCGAACGGCTGACGTGCAATAAATACCACCGTCTGTGGACGCAGCTCGGTCGCCGGCAGCTCTTCGTCGATGATGATCGGGGGAGCCCGCGTCCCGCCGAACAGCTCAGCGGCGGCACCCGCGAGCAGCTCTTCCTCGCGATCCGCCTGGCGATGGTGAAAGCGTTTTCCAGCCACGGCATCGAACTGCCAATGGTCCTCGACGATGTCACGGTGAACTTCGACGTGGAACGCTCGGAAGCCGCGGTCGAGACGTTGATGGAGTTCGCGAAAGACGGACAGCAGGTGCTGGTCTTCACGAGCCACATTCACTTCGCACAAATGTTCCAGAAGCGCGGCATCGAGCCGATCTGGTTACCGGCCCGCGACCGCAACGGCCAGATTCTGGAGGACCGGCTCGCCGGTTGACTGCACGGCGGTCCGGCGGGGCCTCCCGCGACCCGTGAGGACGACATGGCCTCACGCCCGCCGACCGTGCGCAGTTTGTACCGGTCGACGCCCCCGCCGGAGTTTATTGAAACGGTCGAGCCGGAACCGACCGTCGCAGAGATTCCGCCGGTTGAACTCGCCGCGATTTCGATCATTGAACCGGTGATGGAACCCGCGTTGAGTGCGACGGATGCGGTGAACGAATCACCGCCGATGCCGACCGCGGTGGATTCGATCATGCCGGTCGAACAGATCGTTGCCGTCGACGAACCGACCGTTGAACCTGTGGAAGCCCCGGCCGTCGTTCTACCGAAGCTGGAGATTCTGTCGCTGGAGCGCGTCCCCTCGACGGGACCGCTGACACATCCCGCGCAGTCCTGGCGGCACAGCATTTCGCGATGGGCGTATCGCTGGTGGTTGTGGACGCGTGAGGCGTTCCGGCAGTGTTTCCCGATGCCGTGATCGCTGCCATGTCATGGACGACGGCGGATGTCGTCATTCCCGCGCAGGCGGGAATCCAGCGATCACTTGAAGAAGTTCTGAATCGAGCGGAAAGGCACTGGATTCCCGCCTGCGCGGGAATGACGTGCATGAAGTCAGCAACTGGAGCTGCGGTTCAGGCGCTGCGTCCATCGTTGTCATAAAGAAAGAGACCCAGCCTTCGGAAAGGCTGGGCTTCTGAGTCTATTGTTTGGGCTGCTCGAGGCAGGTCGTTGATCACGCCGCTTTGCGGTTAGAGCCGAACGCCGGGATCGTCTGCTGCTCGAAGTTGAGCGTGCTGCGGATCGCGTAGTTGGGCATGCCGCGGACTTCGAAGTACATGCGGGCACAGAGTTCGCCGAGCATCCCCAGCACAAAGAACTGCACGCCGACCATCGCGGCGAGGGCCGTCAGCAGCAGCAGCGGGTTGCCGGTCATGTCGACACCGTTCGCGACCTTCATCCACGTTGTCGCGATCGCGGACAAACCACTGACCGCGCCGCAGAACATGCCAATCATTCCGAACAGCTTCATCGGGCTGGCGGAATAGTGAATGAAATATTTCACGGTCATCAGGTCGAGAATCACGCGGGTCGTGCGCGACAGGCCGTACTTCGACACCCCGTGCTGCCGGGCGTGATGGTTGGTCACCACTTCCAGGCACTTCGCCCCGCGCCAGTGTGCGAGGATTGTGATGAAGCGGTGCATCTCGCCGTACAGCTGCAATTCCTGGGCGATTTCCGTTTTGAGGACCTTCAGCGCACAACCGAGATCTCGCACCGGGAAGCCCGTCACCTTGGAAATAATCCAGTTCGCAATCACCGACGGCAGCCGCCGGTGCAGGAACGCGTCCTGTCGTTTTTTCCGCCAGCCGTGGATGAGGTCATAGCCTTCATCGAGCTTGGCGAGCATCATCGGAATGTCGTTGGGATCGTTCTGCATATCGCCGTCGAGGAGCACGGTGGTCTCCATCGACGCGGCTTGAATCCCGGCCTGCATCGCCGCGGTCTGGCCGTAATTCTTGCGGAATTCAATGACTTTCACGCACGGATCGTCGCTCGCCAGCTTCGCAAGCGCTTTGGTCGAGCCGTCTTTGGACCCGTCGTTGACGAGGATCAATTCGTAGGGTTGATCCAGTTTCTGGAGCACATCGGTGAGCGCCCGGTGCAACAGCGGGATGTTTTCTTCTTCATTGTAAATCGGCACAACAACCGACACGCCCATGATGCATCCCTGCGCAATGGTCCCACAAAGCCACCCGCATCCCGCGGCCAGCCAAATCGCCCCGCAGTGTCGCAGAAGCTGGGGAACGGGTAAAGACGAGTTCCACGCCCTCGTCACTCCAGGCCACCCGTTGAATTTAGAAAAACATCGCCTAACAGCGTCGCGAGATGAACCCACTCTGCGTCGGGTGTGTACGGAACATCAGGTTCAAAGTGGGCTTGCAAACCCTTGGCAAGATCCCGGATCCGGTCATTAAAGGTAGTCCGGTGCTGTGGATGCCGGCGGGAAAAACTCGACCAACGTCGGTAAGCAATCGGTGCCATTTCTTTGCCCGGCCACCATCGGATCCCAACTTGAGACTCTTCGTCGATCCTGCTGGCCAGAGCGTTCTCGAGATCCTGTCGGGTCATGTTGTGCCACGAAAATGGAGGTCCGTTCCGTAGGTCAGGCTGTGCCTGACTTCTTTTCGGTGGGCTCGATTTGCGGAGGAGATGTGCCAGGCACAGCCTGACCTACAGGATGTTCCACTTTGATCGGGATCCAGTGTAAAAGCAGCGGTAAGAGCACCAGATTGCCGACGAGGCCGCCGATCATGGCGAGGCTGACGAGGACGCCGAAGTAGACCAGCGGGATGAAGTGCGACATCGCCAGGACCGCGAAGCCGAAGACCAGTGCGAGATTGGAAAAGACG
>DASRYX010000457.1:0-16480 GCA_035686985.1 Planctomycetaceae bacterium
GCTTCAACGCTCAGTTTCACACCGACGCAAGCCGGCATGTTGTAGACGAAGACCGGCAGCGGCGAACGATCGGCGAGTAGTTGAAAATATCGCACATGGTCCCGCTCCAGTCGCGGGAAGTAATACGTCGGCGTCGCCACAACCGCATACGCACCGCACTTCGCCGCGTGGTGGGCCAGCTGTACGGATTCTTCCAGCGACGTATCGGACACACCGACCAGCAGCGGTCGCCGGCCCTGCAGCGCCTTCGCTGTCTGCTCGACAAGTTCATATCGCAGTTTGACCGGGATTGCAGGACCTTCTCCAGTTGTGCCGAGAATGAACAGCCCCGCAACGCCGCCGTCGACGAGATGATCGACCAGTCGCGCGAGCCCCGGCAGATCAAGCTCGGTTTGCGATCGCAGCGGCGTGACCACCGGAGGCACAATCCCGCGCAGCTTGTTCGTGGTCACGGCAATTCTTCCTGTGGAGCGGGGCGCAGCAAACTCAAAAGTCCACCGACGAGCAAAATCGTCAGAGTCCCGAAGACGATCGCCATCTGGGTGTGGAACGGGCTGCGCCACCAGTCGGAAAGTTTCTCGGTTCGCGGGAAGAGCGTCATCCAGAGAATCACCGCCACGCCGCACACCGTTCCGAGGAAGGCGTCGAGCGAGCGTGGGCGGCGGGACATGCGGCCCAGCAGGAAGAGTCCGAGCGTGCCGCCGCTGCAGATGCTCGCGAGACTCCACCAGTGATCGAGGATCGATTTCACCTCGATCATTTTAATCGCCGCGGTGGTGCTTAGCGCGCCCATGACCAGCGTTGTAATCCGCAGGACCCACAAGCTTTCGGAATCACCCGCCTGTGGGTGGATGTACCGCTTATGCAGATCGCAGAGGTACAACGTCGCGCAGCAGTTCAGGTTGGAGTCCATCGCCGCCGAGCAGATCGCCGCGAGCACGAGTCCACGCAGGCCGAGCGGTAATTGCGTGTGCAGGAAGTGCGGGAAGACGTCGTCGGGCTTCGTCCCGGCGGGAAGCTGTTCCGGCTGTAACGCATAGAACACGAACAGCGCCGTGCCGATGAAGAGGAAGCCGGCACTCAGCGGAATATAGCAGAGCGCGCTCATCCAGACGCTGCGGCGTGCCGCGGCGTCTGAGTGGGCTGTGATGTAGCGCTGCACGTAACTCTGATCGATGCCGAAATTCTGCAGGTTCGTGGCCATGCCATAGAACAGGACGACCCAGAACGTCTGGTAAGTGAACGATGGGTCGTACGGTCCGAGACTGAACTTTCCAGCGGAAACGCCTTGTTCGACAATTGCCGCCGGACCGCCAGGCGTATTGATCAGCAGCACCAGCAGGCATGCCGCGGCTCCGAGGACGAGGACAATCGCCTGGACCACGCCGGTCCAGATGACACCCTCCGTGCCGCCGAACAACGGATAAATCGTGATCACGAATCCGCTGAGGATGATCAGCGTCGGCATGTCGAGACCGGTCAGTTGCCGCAACGCCAGCGCAAGCAAGTAGACGCCCGAGCCCAGCCGCATGACCTGGGTCAACAGGTAGCAGATCACGCTGTATGTCCTGGCCCAGGCACCGAACCGGTGTTCCAGATGATGGTATGCCGACAATTCATTTGACGAGCGGAAAAACGGCACGAAATACCGTGTTGCGATGATGGCCGCCAATGGTAACGACAGCGCAAAGACCCACGCGTTCCAGTTCCCCTGATACGCTTTGCCGGGATTGCCGAGGAATGTCAGCGTGCTGACATACGACCCGAACATCGACAGCCCGACCACCCAGCCGGGCATCCCGCGGCCAGCGGACATGAACGCTTCCGCGGACTGAGCCTTCCGCACGAACCCGCAGCCCCACGCGACAATCACCGCGAGGTAGCCGACAAGGATGACGGTGTCGAGCAAGGGGAGATTCACAGCAACTCGCGCAGATGGAAGTAGTGTTTGCCGAGTTTGCCGCCGTAATTGCCCGCAGTGATTCGCAGCACTCCGGGTTGTTCGACCGCGGCGTGCAAGCCGCGTCGCATGGCGTCTTTTACGGCGTCAAAGCTCGTGCCGTCCATCACGATTTCATAGACCGCCTGACAATCGGGCGGAAGTTCCATCGTGACGATGCCGCGCAGCGTGGGGCAGTAGGCGTCGTTCGTGCTGGCTTTCAGTTTTGGATAACGCGACCCGACCTTGCTGCCGGAACGGACGAGACCGCCGGGGAAGGGGAGAGCGACGTTGCGGCCGATGCGAATTGCGTCCACCGCTGCTTCCGCCGCCTGCAAAGTCGTCGTGACATCCGTGCCGCAGATCAGAAGATTGCCGCCGGCAACGCCGGTGATGGTCCCGAAATAATCTTCACAGACGAACTCGCCATCCATCACCGGGATCCGCCAATACCGTCGATCGCCGAGCTTTTTCGACTTCTGGAAGCCGTCACCGAAGTAGCGAATCGCTCCGCCGACACGGATTCGCTTTTCTTTTGGACAATCAAAAATGCCGTTGTAACACGCCGTGGTGGGACAGGTGAGAACGCATTGCCCCACGCGGTTCTGCACGGCCTTGCCGAGCGCATCGACACTGAAACCGAAAACCAGCACCGACACGCCAGGGCGGCCATCGGGTGTTTCTTCCGGCGTCAGTTCACTCTCGATCGCGGCTTCGACATCGCACGCGATCACGCTAGTGGCATTACCGCACATGACGGTCGCTGCGGTGTGCGCCCACTTGGCGGTTGCCGCCGTGATGAGCAGCCGCGCCGCCTTGATCGGAAAGGCTTCGGCAAACGTGTCGACGATCTCCACGCCATTCCGTTGCAGGACGGGAGCCGCCGGGGATACATCCGCAGTCATCAACAATTCCGTGGCAGGAGAAGCCTGAGTGCAACAGTGTAACTTGCGGCTGAAGGGACGACAAAGCACGCTGACTCGGCGGCTGACGCCGCGTCGCTCGCCGTCAGAACTGACGCGGTAGCCTTGCCGAACGATTCGTCCCAGCTGAGAATGAGCACCGGCAGGTCACCGTTTCTCTCACGAAAGAGTGTTCATGATGACGGCTCGCAGTTTCGTTGCTTCGATGGCAATCGTCTCGTCGCTTCTTTGCCTCCGGATTGTATCGGCTGAAGACAAGCCGCCGGCGGTCAACAAGGGGGATGCCCCCGGATGGCGAGCGCTCACTGAAGCCGACTTCGAACGGGTCAACTGCGATCCTGAAACCTTCACCTGGAAGGACGGGCAATGCGACTGCACCGGCATGCCGATCGGGATGCTCAAAACCAAGTTCAAGCTGACGAACTTCGAGATGGTCGCGGAATGGCGGCACCTTACCTCAGGCGGAAACTCCGGGATCTTTCTCTGGGCTCCCGAGGAAGCGCTGAAAGATCTCCCGCGGAATACTCTCGCTCGCGGCGGCATTGAAGTGCAGGTTCTCGATCACGGTTACGCCGAACAGTTCGAGAAGAAGAACGGCAAGAAGTCCGACTGGTTCACCACTCACGGCGATGTCTTTCCCGTGGGAACCTCGAAGATGAAGCCTTTCCCCCCGGCCGCGGCGAACGGCCAACGCAGCTTCCCGAAGAAGCACCTGAGTAAAGGCGTGAACGAGTGGAATCACTATTACATCAAAGCCGTGGACGGCGTCGTGCGTCTGTCAGTCAACGGCGAGGAAGTCTCCGGCGGTGAGAATTGCGAACCACGCACCGGGTTCCTGTGCCTGGAGTCGGAAGGCGCGCCGGTCCAGTTTCGCAATCTAAGATTGCATGAGCTGCCCTGAGATTCAGGCGATTGTTATCGAAGCTTGAGGCTCGCAATCGCGAGCAGGGCGAGTAGCGCCGCGGTGATCCAGAACCGGACGACGATCTTCATCTCGTGATCGCCGCGGAACAGATAGTGGTTGTGCAGCGGGCTGCATAGCAGGATGCGGCGTTTCGTCCATTTGAACCAACTGACCTGCAGGATCACGCTGAGCGTTTCGACGACGAAGACGCCACCGATCAGGACCAGCAACGCTTCCTGACGCAGGACGAGCGCGCCGTAACCGAGCAGCGCACCGGCCGGTAGGGACCCGGTGTCGCCCATGAAGACTTCCGCCGGGTAGCAGTTGTACCACAGGAAGCCGAGCATCGCTCCGACCATCGCCCCGAAGAGAACGCCGAGCTCGCCAGCACCGGGAAAGTACGGAATGTGGAGATATTCGGCCATCAGTTTGTGGCCCGCGAGGTAACTGAGTGCCGTAAAGGCCGACGCCGCGAAGATCAGACAGCCGCCGGCGAGGCCGTCGAGACCGTCCGTCAGGTTCACACCGTTCGAAGTGCCAACCAACACCAGCGTCGCCCAGGCAATAAACGCGACTCCAAGCGGGATTACCGCGCGGCCGAACGGGCCGATCAGATCGACCCCGGACGGCCGCGTCGCTTGCACTTGGTATAACCAGACTGAGACGACAACTCCCAGAACGCATTGTCCGGCGAACTTCTGCCGTGCCGTCAACCCGCGCTTTGTCGTGCGGATCTTCACCCAGTCATCAATACCGCCTAGCACCCCGAACGTCGCCACGACGACGAGTGCCTGCTGCACGTATGCATTCGACAGATCACCCCACAACAATCCGGCGGCAATGATCGCGGCGACGATAAACATCCCCCCCATCGTCGGCGTGGCGTTTTTCGCAGCGTGAAGTTCATTGAGCTTTGCCGACGCGCTATCAACCCGCTCACGGAACCGCTGCTTCAACCAGCGAATCGCGATGGGGCCGAACAGCCATGCGACCAGGAAGGATGTCGCTGCGGCGAGCGCCGTGCGGGCCGTCAGATAGACGCGAGTCTCACCGGACGCAACCCATTCCAGGCGGTCGAGCGTGTCGCCGTAGCGGTGAAGCAACCAGTGCAGCATAGCCGGGCAAAAACCAATCACGGGGTGGGAAAGCGTCGCTGGCAATCGTCCATAGTCAAGCACAACGCGCGGGGGGATCGCCCATGATGCCGTTCGCGCGCTGCCTCAGCCAGTCCAGCACCCGTTCCATCCGCATGCCGCGCGAACCTTTTACGAGCACGATGTCATCCGGTTCGAGCCAGCAATCGAGCACCATCAGCAAGACCTCAAGTTGCGGCGTCGCGACAAGCCGACCACGCGGAAGACCAGCGAGGCTCGCACCCCGGGCCACCTGTGTGGCAGCGTCACCACACGCCAGGACGCCATCCAATCGTAATTGACCGGCGTGCTGTCCCAGTAGGAAATGTTCGGATTCCGTGGCCGCCCCAAGTTCGAGCATATCACCGAGAACTGCAAACCGACGTCCGCCGGGTGATACCGGCAGTTCACTGAGAAGTTGTAAAGCCGCCGTCATGGCGGTCGGGCTGGCGTTGTACGTGTCGTCGATGACCCGCCACGGGCCGATCGTCGTCAGATGACACCGGCCGGGCGAGGTCTGATAACGGGAAAAGCCGAACTGAATCGCGTCCGGCGACATACCGATTTCGCGGGCGATTGCCACCGCAATCAGTGCGTTCGTGAGATGATGCCGCCCAACGACCGGCACGTGATATCGGTACTGATCGACAGTGAACGATAAGGCGGAATCAGAGACCGTGACATCGTGAGCCTGCACAGAGTTGTTGTCACCGTCGCCCACAAATAGCACACGACACGCCGCACGGGCCGCCATGCTGCGCGTGACGGGATCGTCGCCCGGCAGAACCGCGAATCCTGTGGCTGGCAGCGATTCGAGCAGTTCTCCTTTGCCGCGAATGATGCCATCGACACTGCCAAACCCTGCGAGATGCGCCCGGCCGATGGCCGTGATGACACCGACCTCAGGGCGAGCGATTTCCGTCAGCGCCTGGATCTCACCGACATGCGATGCACCGAGTTCGAGCACTCCGAACTCGTGATGCTGCTCGATATCCAGCAGACTGAGCGGCAGACCAAGATGGTTGTTGAAGCTCGCGGGGCTTTGCACGCCGCTGAACTGTGCGGAGAGAACCGCATGCAGCAGACCACGTGCCGTGGTTTTGCCGACACTGCCGGTCACTCCCACCACCAACGCTGACTGCTGCGCACGGTACCACGCCGAAAACTGTTGCAGCGCGGTCAATGGATCAGGAACAATCAAACGCGGTCCGGCGATGGATTCCGCCCGATCCGCGCGGCAGACGACCAGATCGGCCCCGTTCGATAATGCCTGTTCTGCAAAACAATGTCCGTCCGTTCGTTCCCCTGGTAACGCCCAGAAAATATCGCCGGCGGTGACCTTGCGGGAATCGATCGCGTTGCCCGTTAACTCCACCGACGGCGCGACCGTCCGCAGTTCGCCTCCGGTCGCTTTCACCAGGTCTGCACAGCGCAGCGGATCCATCTTGCTCTCTGATGTCAGGCGCTGCGACGGTGTTCGGTGACACTGCCGCGTAGTCGCTGCAGAACGGCCCGTGCTACGGCGCGATCGTCAAAGGGAAACCGCTCCCGCCCGATGATCTGCTCGCGCTCATGACCTTTACCGGCAATCACCACGCAGTCGCCGGGTCGCGCCCATGACAGCGCGATGGCAATCGCACGTTGGCGGTCCGGTTCCATGACGCAATCCGCGGAACCGGTCATCCCGGCGGCAATTTCATGGATAATTCCCAGCGGCGGTTCGCTGCGCGGGTTGTCACTGGTCACCACAGCGATATCAGCAGCGGACGCCGCTCTTCCGAGCAACGGACGCTTCGATGCATCGCGATCGCCACCCGCACCGAAGACACAGATCACCCGACCGGCGGTCAAACCGCGGACACTCGCCAGACATCGCCGCAGGGCGTCGTCCGTATGGGCGTAGTCGATCACGACATCGAAACTCTGCCCGCAATCGATCCGCTCCATCCGGCCGGGAACGCCACGGAATTGCTCAAGTCCCACGACGATATCCTCGAGCGAAACACCCAGATGAGCGGCTGCCGCAGCGGCGGCCAGCGCGTTGGACACGTTATGCCGGCCGAGCAGGGCGATCGAACATTCCTGCGAACGGCCGTGCAATCCGAGACGGAACCGCGTGCCGAGGCGCGACTCTTCCAGAATCTGCGCGGAGACATCGCACGATGGCGTGCATCCGAAAGAGACCATCTGGCACGTCGACGGAGTCCCATCACGCAGCGACCAGCTTCCGGGGTCGTCGGCATTCAGCGCGATGATACCACCGGTGCGCACCATGTCGACAATCCGCGCTTTGCTTGACCGGTACGCTTCGAAATGCTGGTGATAGTCGAAATGATCCTGCGTAATGTTCGTGACGACCCCGGCCGCCAGGTTGGTGCCTGCCGCGCGGCCCTGGTGCAGGGCGTGGCTGGATAACTCCATCGCCGCCGCGTTAGCCCCGTTGGTGACCATTCGGCCTAACCAGCATTGAAGCGTGCGGGAATCCGGTGTCGTGAGGTGCGATGGCTCGGTCTGAACGCCGTCGCTGTACTCAATCGTTCCCAGCACTCCGGTCAAGCGTCCCGAGCGCTGCAGGATCGCACGGACCATCCAAGTGACCGTAGTCTTTCCATTTGTGCCAGTAACGCCGACGACGTCCAGTTCTTCCGATGGATTGCCCGCCAGCGATGCGGACAATTCGGCAAACGCTCGTCGAACATCCGGAACAATGCATTGTGTGACTGGGGCTTCCGCGATTGGGTGATCAACGAGTAATCCGGCGACGCCGTAGGAGAGTGCCTCGCGCACGAACATGGCACCGTTTGTCTTGGTTCCACGAATGACCGCGAAGACCGCATCGGCGTGACAGTCGCGGCTGTGCTCGACCGCATCAGCCGCAAAAATGTCGACGCCACCGAGGAACTGAGCCGTCGGAAAGAGCGGGCGCAAACTGACGGGCGTCTTGCATGAAGCCGGGGGCCGATCCATGGCGGGCATCCTGCGGGCGGTTTGGTGGCCGGCGCATCCTGCGTCGACCACACCAAGATCGTGGCGAATTCTGCCGATTCCGGCGCATGCGTCAAGCGGAGTTTCCCGAGTCTGCCCGTTCCACCCGCCTTCTCACCGTGGCAATATCCGCCTGGATCTGTGCCTGCAACTCCTGAAGGTCCGCGAATCGGCGAACCGCGCGGACATGATCGATCAGATCGACGGACAACGTCACCCCGTACAGGTCGCCAGTGAAGTCGAGCAGATGGACTTCAATCTTCGCGGTCGCGTCGCCGAACGTGGGATTCGGGCCGATGTGCACCGCCGCCGCGAAGTTTTGACCTTGAACCGCAGTCCCGCCGGCATAGACCCCGTGGGCCGGGATCACGGTCTTCACGCCCGATAAGTTCGCGGTCGGGAAGCCGAGCGTCCGTCCGCGATGGGCACCGTCCACCACCTGGCCGCACAAGCGGTAGGGATGTCCCAACTGCCGAACGGCGGTAGCGAGATCCCCGGCGGTCAAGGCGGTGCGAATCGCGCTCGAGGAGACCCACTCGCCGTGAATCCGCACGGGCTCGATGACGTCGAGTGTGATCCGATGGGCCGTGCAGAGTTCACGGAGCACTTCGATCGTCCCGGCACGATCACGCCCGAAGTAGAAGTTGGAGCCTTCGACCAATCCACGCGCCGCCAGTTTCTCCAGCACCACGCGCTCAAAAAACTCTGCCGGTGCGAGCCGCAGCAGTTCCCAAGTTGTCGGCAGGATCCAGACGCCGTCGATGCCCGCACGACGAATCAGTTCGACGCGCTGCTCAATCGTCGTCAGACGCGGCGGTAACGCTGCGGGACGCAGCAAGGCCAGCGGAGGGGGATCGAATGTGACGACAATCGAAGGGACGTTGGCTGTCTTCGCTGTCGCAGTGAGTTGCTGAAACAGAGACTGATGGCCGCGGTGCACGCCATCAAAATTGCCGATGGCGGCGAAGCCCCCGCGCCATTCCTCGGGAACATCCCATCCCTGCACGACACCCTGCATTGTCTTCCGGCTCACCTTTGCTGACAAACATTTCTCAATCCGGGATTATATCCAATGTCGAGCGGGGCGCGAAACGCAAGCGATTACGCGATCAACTCTCGAATCACGTGTCCGTGGACATCGGTGAGACGGAAATCACGACCGGCGACACGGTAGGTCAGCCGCTCGTGATCAAAGCCGAGCAGATGTAACATCGTCGCGTGCAGGTCGTGTGCGTGAACCGGTTTGTCGACCGCGCGGAAACCGCATTCGTCCGTAGCGCCGTACACCTGTCCTCCTTTCACACCGCCACCCGCCAGCCAGCAGCTGAATCCGTAGTGGTTGTGGTCGCGGCCGCTGAGCGAGGGAAACTCCGCAACCGGCGTGCGACCGAATTCGCCACCCCACAAGATCAGCGTAGAATCAAACAATCCGCGCTGCTTCAAATCAGCGAGAAACGCGGCGATCGGGCCGTCCCATCCGGCAGCGAGATCTTTGTGTTGTTTGGCGAGGCTGTCGTGATTGTCCCACGGTTGGCCGGCCCCGCTCCAGATTTGAATGAACCTCACGCCGCGTTCAATTAAACGTCGCGTGAGCAGCAATTGCCGACCATGCGTCCCGGTGCCATAGGCGGCTTGAGTCGCCGCGGTTTCCTGTTTCAGATCGAAGGCATCGGTGGCTTCGCTTTGCATTCGATACGCCAACTCGAACGACTGCACGCGGGCTTCGAGCGCAGCGTCACCCGGGCGTTCAGCGGCGTATTGAGCGTTCAGTGCCTGGACCAGATCCAACTCCGCGCGTTGCTCCTCGCTGGTCCATTTCGGGTTGCGAATGTGCGCAATCAGTTTTTCAACGTCGGCGTGCTGGGTGTCGAGGTAAGTCCCCTGACACGCGCCGGGCAGGAACGCCGAGCGCCAGTTCTGCGTGGCGACAATCGGGTAACCGCCGGGACACATGACGACAAAACCGGGAAGATTGCGGTTTTCCGAACCGAGCGCATAAGTGACCCACGCCCCCATACTCGGCCGCGGCAGCCGTCCGTCGCCGCAGTTCATCATGAGTAGCGATGGTTCATGATTGGGAACATCGGCGTACATCGAGCGGATCACGGCGATGTCATCAATGTGCGCGGCGGTCTTGGCGAACAACTCACTGACTTCGATGCCGCTCTCGCCGTATTTCTGAAAGGCAAACGGCGACCCCATCGCGTGCCCGGTCTTGCGCTCGGTGCGCAGATTCGGTGTGGGAAGCGTCTTGCCGTGGAACTCAGTGAGGACCGGCTTGGGATCAAATATGTCGACGTGACTCGGGCCGCCGTTCATGAAGAGATGCACGACGTGCCGGGCTTTCGCCGGATAGAGGGGCTGTTTCGGTGCGAGCGGATCGGGCGGCGCAACGGCGAGCGCATGGTCGTCGGCGAGCAGCGTCGCCAGACCGACCGTGCCGCAACCCGCGCCGCAGCGCCGTAACCATTCACGGCGCGAGAGCCCCGAACCGATCGACATCGTCTTCGCCTCGTCAGTGTGAGAGATCCGTCGCCCTATCATACGCCAACCATCGTGGCAATTCGCAATCGCAGAACCGGAGGAAAGAATTTGTCAATTGATGGCTGCACGAAGTTGAAGTGATTGCACGATTCATCGGGTCGCTCAGTTGTTCGCGCTCTATCGGCCTCTATAATCGGAAATGTGGTCGTGAGGAAATAACGATCCCGAGTAAACCATGTCCGTTCGCTTCGCCAGACCTGACGTCTCCACGCTGATGTTGCGGCTGTTTCCGCGCCCGCTGCATCCCGAGTTGTTTGACACTCCGGCCGGGCTGGTGGTCCAGAGCGGTGGGATCCGCGTGGCCGTGCAGTTGTGTCCCTCGGGCCATACCTGGACCTGGCAGTCGAACAAGCGGTTCATCACGGAAACGTTGTCCGAGAAGGATCGGTTGCTGCCGCAGCAAAGTTGTATTCTCGACCACAAGGTCCGCGGCTGCCGGACGCGGTCGCTACCGTTCTCACCGACCTTGCGGTACGACGTCGGTTGCCAGCTGGAAACCCTCGAGCCGGATCTTTTCCTGCGGATGCACGACGAACTCCGCGAAGATTGCGACAAAGCCGACCTCGCCCACGAGTTCCCCACGCAAAGCCGCTTTGCGCCGGGCGCGCTGAGTCTGGTGCGGCTCGAGCTGACGCGGACCTCGACGATCATCCACGCCTATCACACGTTTCCCGATCACTGCGCGATCGTCAAAACGCAATCGCTGATCGAGTGGGAAGCGTAATTCAGGCGGCGCGAGTCAGCAGCACTACGGCGTCGGCATCAATCGCCTCTTCGCGACCGATCGGTCCGACTTTCTCACCGGTTTTCGCTTTAACGTTAATCTGTTCGCGGGTGATACCCAGCAGTTTCGCGAGGTTCTCGGCGATCACGTGTTTGTACGGCGACAGCTTGGGACGCTCGGCGTGGACCGTTACATCAAGATTCGCGATCTCCCAGCCGCGGCGCCGGACTTCTTCGATCGCGGCCTTCAGAAAGACCGCCGAATCGGCCCCCGCCCATTGCGGATCAGTGTTGGGGAACCACTCGCCGATATCGCCGAGCGCGAGCGCCCCGAGCAGAGCATCGGTGACCGCGTGCAGCAGTACATCGGCATCACTATGGCCGTGCAGTCCCTTCTCGAACGGAATGGGGACGCCGCCGAGAATGAGCGGCTTACCACTCACTAACCGGTGGCGGTCATGGCCAAGGCCGATGCGAACAGGCGGCATGTTCAACGAAGGAACTCTCCTTGTCGTTAGTCCGCAACGGCGAGGAAGACGAACGGGTCCTGCAGCGACTTCAAGTCCCGCAGATCGCGTTCGGCGGCCGCCAACTGCCCCGCGGTGGTTTTGTGCGTCATGATGATCAGCGGGACGACCGGCACATCCGTTGTTCCGTCGAATTCCGGCGCTTCGGGTTGCACGACGGACGCGAGGCTGATGCCGTGGCGGCCGAGAATGTCCGTCACGTCGGCCATCACGTGCGGCCGGTCTTCGACGCCCAGTCGCAGATAGAACCGGCTGATCGCGTCCGCTTCCGGCAACACCGCAACGGGCGGTGTCTCGCCCCACAGGTCGAGCCGCTGGAATGTGAGCTGAGCCCGGCCGATCGCCATATCGATGATGTCCGCCGTGACCGCCGACGCCGTAGGCATCTGACCGGCACCGCGTCCGGAGAACCACACGTTTCCGACGACGTCGCCGTCCAGCAGAATCGCATTGAAGGGGCCGTGAATGCCCGCGAGCGGCCGATCTTTCTTGATCAGGGTCGGCCGGACGCTGATCTGTAACTGATCCTTCACCGCTCGTGCGTTCGCCAGCAGCTTGATGGTGTAACCGAGTTCTGTCGCGTAGCGGATGTCGGCCTGTTCGAGCCGATCGATACCGGACACGTGAAACGCCGACGTGGGAATTTTCGTGCCCCACGCGAGCTGCACCAGCAGTCCCAGTTTCTGCGCCGCATCGGTCCCGTTCACATCGAGGGCCGGATCGGCCTCGGCATAACCGAGATCCTGTGCGCCCTTGAGTGCCGTTGCGTACGACTGCTGCCGTTGCAGCATCTCCGTGAGAATATAGTTGCTCGTCCCGTTCAGAATCGCCTGAATCTGCTGGACCTGATTCGCCGCCATCGATTGCCCGACGGCGGCGATGATCGGAATCCCCCCGGCGACGGCGGCTTCAAACGCTACCGTGCGACCGAGACGGCGAGCCGTCTGGAAGATCTCGTCGCCATGTTCGCACAGCAGGGCTTTGTTCGCGGTGACGACATCTTTCCCGGCTTCGAGACACGCCAGGACGACTTCGCGCGCGGGTTTCAGGCCACCCATCAGTTCCACGGCGACATGAATGTCGGGATCGCGAATGACATCTTCAACGTTGGTCGTGACTGGTATCGGGATATCTCGCGATTTAGATGTATTCCGGACGACGGCTTTGCGAATCACCACGGGCCGACCGGCCCGGCGAGTAATCCGCGCGGATTGTTCGGTCAGAATCTTCGCCACTCCGGTGCCGACATTCCCCAGCCCGATCAATCCCAAATTCAACGGCGCCATCGACATCAGTCACCTTTTGCGGACACGGCGGTTAATTCCCCGCCGCGGACACGGTTCTATCCTTGTAAGACCCGCATGGTAAACCGCCAGCGGGGAGGCAAGCAACGCTGTGCGAACGGATACAGGAGAAGCGGTGTGATGTCTATCCGGCTTATCGCAACCGTGCTCGCAATCATTGCCACGGGATGGGGACTGCTGGTTGCAGGACCGTTTTTATGGGGATTGCGAGCCGAGACCATTGCCATTACCGCGCCGGCCTACCTGATGACTGCAGGTTACTGGGCTCGAGCAGTATTTGATCTCCCTCGAGGCACACGGATGGCCGTGTGGTGGCTGTCGTTGGCCGTTCAGGGGTGCTGGGCCATCTTCGGCCTCTACGTACTCATATATTCGGGGCTCGACGTCGGGCTGATTCTACTCCTGGCGTGGTGGTGGTCGGCAACCGGTTTCTCAGCATGGAGCCTCTGGCATGAGCCGCCAGAGACGCCGGAGTGGCTCGCTGTTTGGGACAGCGCTGAAATCCCCACTTCTCACGGATGACGGACCACTGACTACACACCACTCCACAAACCTGCTTGAATACCCTTTCAGGCACTTCCGGCGGAGACCGGCGGTGCGAGGTGTGAAATCATGTTCAATCGAATGACTGGAATGACCGAACGGTTACGCGTCGGCGGAGTTTCGTATCTGAACTCGAAGCCGCTGCTGGAAGATCTGCCTGGACTGCTGCCGGACGCGGAGGTCCGCCTCGATTATCCGAGCCGCCTGGCCGACGACCTGACCGCCGGGCGGCTGGACGTCGCGCTGATTCCCAGCGTCGAGTACTTTCGCGGGAAGAATTACGAGATCGTGTCGGATGCCTGCGTCGCCGCGCGCGGTCCGGTGCTGAGCGTCAAATTGTACACCCGTAAGCCGTGGGGTGAGATTGGCACGCTCGCGCTCGATCAGGGCTCTCGCACGAGTGCCACACTCGCCCGGATTCTGCTCGCCGAACGTTATGGTGTCTTTCCGGAACTGCAACCCCTGCCGCTCGGCAACACGTCCCGGGATACAGACGCGGATGCGATCCTGCTCATCGGTGATCGCGCCATGTTTCCGCCCGATGAAAAATTCGTCGGCACGTGGGACCTGGGTGAAGAATGGTTCGAGTGGACCGGGTTGCCGTTCGTCTTCGCCATGTGGGTCGCGCGGCCGAACGTTGTCAATCACCATCTGACCGTCGAGTCGGCCTTGGAATCGGCGCGCGACCGCGGCGTGGAGCGGCTGGAATCGATCGCACGGCGGGAAGCCCCGCTGCTCGGACTGCCGCTGCCGGTCACGGAAAAATATCTCACAGAGAATCTGCACTATCGCATGGAGTCCGCGGAGCGAAGCGGGCTGCGATGGTTTTACGAACTGGCGGTCCGCAACGGACTGGCCCCGCAAGGAGTGGATCTTGTCTTCCGCAATCTCGCGCGTGTTGGATAAGGCGGTCGCCGGCGAACGGCTCACACCCGCTGAAGGCGTTACGCTGCTCGAATCGCACGATCTCACCGCGATTGGTGCCGCCGCCGATGCCGTCACGCGCCGGCTGCACCCGGGCCCTTACCGCACGTACAACATCGACCGCAACATCAACTACAGCAACGTCTGCGCAGCGGTGTGTGACTTCTGCGCGTTCTATCGCCCGGTCAAGCACAGTGAAGCCTATGTGTTGTCGACCGAAGTCATCCTGCAGAAGATTCAGGAAACGGTCGATCTCGGCGGTGATCAGATTCTGATGCAAGGCGGTCTGCATCCGACGTTGCCGTTCGAGTGGTACGAAGACCTGCTGCGGACGATCAAGCAACATTATCCGCAGGTGAACATCCATGCGTTCAGCCCGCCGGAGATTCATTTCTTCACCAAGATCGCGAAGCAACCGCTGCCCGTGGTGCTGCAGCGATTGAAAGACGCCGGACTCGGCAGCCTGCCCGGTGGCGGCGGAGAGATCCTCGTCGACCGCGTCCGCAAACTGATCACACGCGGCAAAGTCCTGACCGATGATTGGCTCAATGTGCACCGGGAATGGCACAAGCTCGGCGGCAAATCCTCCGCGACGATGATGTTCGGCCATGTCGAGACGCTCGCGGAACGCATTGAGCATCTCGACCGCCTCCGTCAGTTACAGGACGAAACCGGGGGCTTCACGGCGTTCATCTGCTGGACATGTCAGCCTCCCGACAAAGCGCCGTGGTTCGATAACCGCAGCGATGGCGTTGATATGTCCCAGCTGCCGGAAGCCGGGGCGTTCGAATATCTGAAGACGCAGGCCGTTGCGCGGTTGTACCTGGACAACGTGCCGAACATTCAATCCTCGTGGGTCACGCAGGGTGAGAAGATTGGCGGTTTAGCCCTGATGTTCGGGGCGAATGACATGGGCAGCCTGATGATCGAGGAAAATGTCGTCGCCCAGGCTGGAACCGTGCATCACCTCACGCTGGAGATGATCCGCCGGCTCATTCGCGACGCCGGTTACAGTCCGCGCCAACGGAATGTCTTCTACGAATATCTCGATCAGCCAGAACCGCACGTCGAGGCGTTGCAATCGGCACCCCGATCTCGCGAATTGTTACCGGTGCTGAATTAACGAAGGATCCGGTGCCACGCGAGCCACTTCGGAAAAGCCTGAGGGTTAGGCAAGCCGCCGGGGTTGCAGTGAACCGTTGAAACAGGAGCAAGCCCGACCGGGGATTCGTCGATGAAAAACTGTCTGTGAACCGACGAGTTCCCGTCCGTGAGGCATGCTTGGCCAAAGCTGCAAACATGGCACCCACCGAACAGCCCCCGCGGACCGTCTTTCATGATTCTCGTCGAGCAACTCACGAAGCGGTTTGCCGACCTGCGGCACGACCGCGGCTTTACAGCGCTGGACGGTGTCAGCTTTGATGTGCAACCCGGTGAGATTTTCGGTTTACTCGGGCCGAACGGCGCCGGCAAAACCACCTGCCTGCGGATTCTGAGCACCGTCTTCCGGCCAAGCTCCGGAACAGCTCTCGTCGCCGGTTACGACGTTGTCACCCAACCCGCCGAAGTTCGCGCCCGCATCGGGTTCATGTCGAACAACACCGGTATCTACGATCGGATGACGGCCTACGAAATGGTCCAGTACTTCGGCCAGCTGTACGGCATTCCGGACGGCCTGCTCGAAGATCGCATTGAACATCTGTTTGATCAGCTGCAGATGCGCGACATCCGCGACACGCTCGGGTCGAAAATGTCCACCGGCATGAAGCAGAAGGTGTCGATTGCGCGGACGATCGTGCATGACCCGCCGGTGTTAATTTTCGATGAACCGACCTCCGGCCTCGACGTGCTCGTCGCGCGCAAAGTCGTGGACGAAATCCGCCGGTTGCGCGATCAGGGAAAATGTATCATTTACTCCACCCACATCATGCGGGAGGTGGAGAAACTCTGTCATCGGATCGCGATCATCTATAAGGGACGCATCCTGGCCATCGGTTCCATGGCAGAATTGCAGGACCGCTACGGACAGCC
>DASRYX010000458.1:0-5357 GCA_035686985.1 Planctomycetaceae bacterium
CGCAGATCCTGATCGCTGAGGATTGCCGTGTCGGGCACCAGCTGCGCGGAATATTTTTCGCTGATGGGAATTCGCACCCGCACCCGGCTGCCCGGAAGGAACTGGCCTTCGGCGTTGTCCACCGCACCGCGGATTTCAATCGTTCCGGTTTTGGAATCGATGCGGTTGTCGGCGAAATCGAGCACGCCGTGGTTCGGATAGCCCTTGTCGGTTTCGAGCGCGAAATCGAAGGGAATCTGCGAATCTTTGAGCGGCTTCTCGTGATTCCGTTTTTTCGTTGTTCCATTCCGTTCCCGGTATTCCAGCAGCGCGCGTTCGTCGACGAAGAAATAGACGTACATCGGATCGAGCGCGACGATCGTGGTCAGCAAGGGATCGCTGCCACCGGCGTTGACCAGATTGCCAACGGTCATCTGTGCGCGGCTGATCTTGCCTTTGATGGGAGCCGTAATCCGCGAATAATCCAGGTCCAGTTGAGTCCGCTTCAACGCCTCTTTCGCGGCGGCCAGCTTGGCCTCCCACGATTTGCGCGTGGCGACTTTCTGCTGCAGCTCGGCTTTGGTGCGGACCTTCTTTTCAAACAGTTCGCGGTCGCGTTCTTCTTCGGCCTGGGCGAACTCCAGATTCGCTTGGTCGACTTCAATCTGCTGCGTTGCCGATTCAATTTCCGTTTCGAACGGCCGCGGATCGAGTTTGAAGAGCAGCTGCCCTTCTTCGACCATCTGCCCGTCGGTGAATGGGACTTCGTGAATGTAGCCGCGGACCCGGGACCGCACTTCGACGGTCTTCGAGGCGTCGGTCCAGCCGTTGTACTCGTTGTAGTCGATGATCTCGCGCGACTCGGGATGTTGCACCGTCACCCGTGGGGGCGGCGGTTCGGTCTTCGCCGCCACCGGAGCGCAACCGGAAGGAATCATGCCGGCGAAAATGCCGAACGACGCCACGACGGCGGAGCAGAGTCGCTTCATCGGCGTCTCGATATTAGTAGAAGGGAACGGAATCGAAGCATAGTGTCGGGTCGGTATGAGAAGTTGTCAATCCTCTCCGACAATGATCAACGAGCTGCGATTGATGATGGGAAACGTGATCAAAAAAATCGGCATGATCTGAAACCGATGATTGAATTTCGGTGACAGGATGGATGTAATCGCATTATCGATTCTCTATTTGTGAACTCCCGCGTCACACTCAATCACTTCGGCTGCCGAAGTGGTTCGCGTGCCCTTCTCGTCCGTCTGGTTTCTGGGACGAGTGCCCAACTCTTGTCGAGGAGAGATCCATGTCTGACGTGAACTCATTGATTGAACGGATTAATGCCGAATTCGCGGCGACGGACGACCGCCTGAAGACGCAGCAGACGCAACTCGTGCAGGAATATCAGGGCCGGCAGGAACGGCTGGCCAAGTTACAGCAAGTGTTTGAACAACTCCGGGATGTCTGGACGCCGCGGCTTCGCGCTCTTGCCGAAAAGTTCGGTGACAAGGTGCAAGTCGCGCCGCATGTCACGCCGTCGCTCCGCGAGGCCACGTTCAAGTTTAAGTCCGCGCTGGCGCACATCGAGTTGCGGTTTTCGGCGGCGGCGGATAATGAGGTTCGCAATGTCATTCTCAGCTATGACCTGGACATTCTGCCGATCCTGATGAAGTTCGATTCGCATGCCGAGTTGGCGTTTCCGCTGGATCAGGTCGATTCTCAGAAAGCGGGGGCATGGATCGACGATCGGATTGTCTCGTTTGTCAAAACCTATCTCTCGATGCATGAAAACAACTATTACCTCAAGGATAGCATCGTCAGCGATCCGATCGCGAACGTAAGCTTTCCCAAGTTCGCCGCCGGCGCGACCGTCGAGTGGAACGGCAAAACGCACTACTTCATCGGCGAAGAAACCCGCTGCGAATTCGAACGGCAGAACGGCATCAGCAAGACGTAGTGGTGATAGTAACGTCGTTATCGCATTGATTCGAACCGTACTCACTTCGATCGCAGATTTCGAAGGTAAGTCGAGGACGACATGACTGGGGAGAGTCCGGCCACAATCAGCCTAGCCGATGAAGATGCCGTCAAACAGTTGCTCGTCGGGACCGTGTTCAATCTTTGGGACGTGATCCATAACCTGACACGGCTGCGGCCGTCCAAAGCCGAGCGATATCGCGTGACGATTTTCGGTTCAGCACGCCCCAAACCGGGCGACTTTGTCTACGAAGAAGTCAAACGCTTGGCCCGCGCGCTCGCGGAGATGGACTGCGACATCATCACCGGCGGCGGCCCGGGGCTCATGCAGGCCGCCAACGAGGGGGCCACCGCGGTCGATGCGCAACAGAAGCGCTCGGTCGGAGTGCGCGTTGAACTGCCGTTCGAACAGAGTGTCAATCCGTTCGTCGAGCAGGCGTTCGAACACAAGACGTTTTTCTCGCGGTTACACCAGTTCGTGCTGATGTCGGATGCGTTCGTCGTCGTTCCGGGAGGGATCGGAACCGTTCTCGAAACGATGATGGTCTGGCAGCTCCTGCAGGTGAAGCATCTGCAGAACTGCCCGCTGATTCTGGTCGGCAAAATGTGGGCGGAGCTTGTCGATTGGGCGAAGCTGCATCTCGTGTCGAAAGAGGTGCGGCTGGCTAACCCCGAAGATATGTTGATTCCTCAGTGCGTGAACACCGCTGATGAAGCCATCGCACTGTTGCAGAGCTGTCACACACGCTGGGCCGCCATCCACAAAAACCAGCGGTAACCTCGTCTTGCAGGGCAGATCCCATGGCCCGGATTTCTAAAAGATCCGCACTGAAACAATATGAATGCGGTGCCTTGCCCCTCACCCGCCATGGGCAAAAAGATCATTACGAACGACATCTCGTCTTTGATCATCTCGTGACTCTCGAAGCAGCTTCACCGCGGCAACGGTTTGAAGCGCTGGCCCGGTCGCTCAGGGACATGCTGGCTCAGCGCTGGATTCTGACCGAGCAGGCGTATCAGGAACGAAACGTCAAACGGGTGCACTACCTGTCGATGGAGTTCCTGATCGGCCGCACGCTGGTCAACAACATCATCAATCTCGGCGTGGAAGACGTCGTCCGCGAAAAGCTCTTCTGTGATCCACACCGCGACTGGACGGCGATTATTGAAACCGAACCCGACGCCGGTCTGGGAAACGGCGGATTGGGACGGCTCGCGGCGTGTTTCATGGAATCCTTGGCCACGCTGCAGATCCCGGCCATGGGACACGGGCTGCGGTATGAATTCGGCATCTTCCGGCAGGAGATCACCAACGGATTCCAGGAGGAACACCCGGATAACTGGCTGAAGCAGCCGGATCCCTGGGAGGTTGCCCGACCGCAGGACGCCGTGCAGATTTCCCTCGGCTGCGCGTTTCACCTCGTTGATGGCACGATCCACGCCGACACGAGTCGCTCGTCGACGCTGCTGGGCGTCCCCTATGATCGACCGGTGGTCGGTTATGGCGGTCAGACGATCAACACCTTGCGGCTGTGGAGCGCGGAGTCGCCGGAGTGCTTTGACTTCGGCGAGTTCAACACGGGCGATTTCGTTGGCGCGATCGTCGAGCGGCTCGTCGCCGATACGGTGACACGCGTCTTGTATCCCGATGATTCCACACAGACGGGTCAAGCGCTGCGCTTCGTGCAGGAATACTTTCTCGTCTGCTGTTCATTGGCCGATATCGTCGCGCAGTTTCGTCGCAGCAACTCGGACTGGTCGTTGTTGCCGGACAAGGCAGCGATCCAGATGAATGACACGCATCCGGCGATGGCCGTCGCCGAGTTGATGCGGATTCTGCTCGATCAGGCCGGGCTGACGTGGGAGCAGGCGTGGGATCTCACGGTTCGCACGCTGGCCTACACCAATCACACGCTGTTGCCCGAGGCGCTCGAGACCTGGCCGGTGGGGCTTCTGGAGCGGTTGCTGCCGCGGCAGATGCAGCTGATCTACGCCATCAATGCCGAGGTGCTGGGCGAAGCGCGCGCCATGGGTGGCTTCACCGATGCGCAGATCGCCAACCTGTCGCTGATCGACGAGCATGGCAGCCGGCGCGTCCGCATGGGCCAGCTGGCCTTTGTGGGCTCGCACTCGATCAACGGCGTGTCGGCGCTGCACTCGGAGCTGGTCAAGAAGACGCTGTTCGCCGATCTCGACCGGCTCTATCCGGGGCGCATCAACAACAAGACCAACGGCGTGACGCCGCGGCGCTGGCTGATGCAGTGCAACCCGGAGCTGACCAAGCTGATCGCGGCGCGGATCGGGCCGGAGTTCCAGGACAAGCTGGAGCTGCTGACCGGGCTCGACGCGCATGCCGACGATCCGACCTTCCAGGATCAGTTCAAGGCGGTGAAGCGGGCCAACAAGGTGCACCTCGCGCAGGTGATCAAGGAGCGGCTCAACATCGTCGTGTCGCCCGACGCGCTGTTCGACGTGCAGGTGAAGCGCATCCACGAATACAAGCGCCAGCTGCTCAACGTCATCGAAGCGGTGGCGCAGTACTCGATGATCCGCTCGCATCCGGAGAAGGACTGGGTGCCGCGGGTGAAGGTGTTCGCCGGCAAGGCGGCGCCGGGCTATTGGAACGCAAAGCTCATCATCAAGTTGATCAACGACGTGGCCACGGTCGTGAACAACGACCCGGCCGTCCGTGGTCTACTGAAGGTGGTTTTCCTGCCCAACTACAACGTGAGCCTCGCCGAGACGATCATCCCGGCGGCAGACTTGTCCGAGCAGATCTCGACGGCCGGCATGGAAGCGTCGGGCACCGGCAACATGAAGTTCATGGCCAATGGCGCCATCACCATCGGCACGCTCGACGGCGCCAACGTCGAGATGCTCGAGCAGGTGGGGCCGGAGAACATGATGATCTTCGGGCTGACGGCGGACAAGGTGGCCGAGAAGCGCCAGCGCAGCGAAGTGCCGCGTTCGGCGATCGACAACTCGCCGGCGCTGCGCGAGGCGCTGGAGGCGATTTCGACCGGCGTGTTCTCGCCGGACGATCCGAACCGCTACCGCGACCTGATCGGCGGCATCTACGACCACGACTGGTTCATGGTGGCGCGCGACTTCGACGCCTATGCCGCCGCGCAGCGCAGTGTCGACGAGGTCTGGAACAACCCACGCAAATGGTATTCCATGGCTATTCGGAACACTGCGCATGTCGCCTGGTTCTCTTCGGATCGGACGATCACCGAATATGCCAGAGGAATCTGGGGCGTTCCGGTCGGGGGTTAACGGGTGACGAAGTCCAAGTGGCAGGCGGCTGACAGCGACGTCCAGGCGATCGTTGCCGGCCGACATTCCGATCCGTTCGGCATCCTCGGCCTGCACCAGGTTGGCGATATCTGGATAGCGCGGACCTTCAT
>DASRYX010000459.1:0-2736 GCA_035686985.1 Planctomycetaceae bacterium
TCGTTGATGATCACGTCCGGATGGCGGTTCGCGGTGCGGATGTGCAGTTCCTTCGCCTTGGCGGCGACGGCGGCGGTGTCGTGCATCTCGCAACCGGCGTGCTCACGGAACAGGTCACCATATTTCGCCCGCTGGAACGGCGGCGTGAAGTCGATCGTCTTCTCACCCCACGGCAGCACGGTGGCCCCGTTGTTGGCGATCTTCGCGGCGCTAGCGATGATCTTCTCGGCGAGGTCCATCATCGATTCGTAATTGCCGTACGCCTGGTACAATTCGATCATGGTGAACTCGGGGTTGTGCGTGCTGTCGACCCCTTCGTTACGGAAGACGCGGCCGATCTCGTAGACCCGTTCGATGCCGCCGACCATCAGCCGCTTGAGGTGTAACTCCAGCGCGATCCGCAGGAAGAGCGGGATGTCGAGCGCGTTGTGATGCGTCACAAACGGCCGCGCGGCGGCTCCCCCGGCGAACGCGTGCAGCACCGGTGTTTCGACTTCGAAATACTCTTCACCCTTCAGCGTGCTGCGGACCGATTCGATGATCTTGAGCCGCTTGAGCATCCGTTCGAGGACACCTTCGCTGTAGATCAGATCGGAATACCGCTGCCGCAGGCGGGTTTCCATGTCTTCAAGGCCGTGCCATTTTTCCGGCGGCTGCGCGAGCGACTTGCACAGGATTTCGAGGTGCTTGACGAAGACGGTTTTTTCACCGGTCTTGGTGACACGGAGGATGCCCTCGACGCCGACGATGTCGCCACGGTCGAGGCATTCGATCAGGCCCCACAATTGTTCGCTGCTGTCGGCCTTCGAGATCATGATCTGGATGCGGCCGGTGTAGTCCTGTACGTGGGCGAAACGGAGCTTGCCGGAATCGCTCCACCGCATCAGCCGCCCGGCGACGCGCACGGTCTGGCCGTCGACCCCCTGTTCGGTCGGACAGAGATCGCGGGCTTGATCGATGTGGATGTGTCCATCGAACCGTTGGCCCCACGGGTCGAGGCCGAGCTGTTCAATCTTCGCGAGCTTGTCGAGGCGGGCCGCTTCCAGACGATCGGGCGTGTCAGACATTCGAGAACCGTTTCGCAAGTAAAACCGTGGGAAAAACCGAGTCGGATATGATCGGTCAGTTTGGTACGAACGTCAACCGGGGGATGGACTGCTTGTAAATTGGGACACGGGTGGCATACTGCTAGGTTCGTGAGCGAAGACATCCATCAAGTAAGGACTAGGACGATGAAACGCACGGGTGCGGTGACGCTGAAGGGAAATCCGGTTGATCTCAAGGGGCGGGCGCTGCAGGTCGGCGACGCGGCTCCGGATTTCTGTCTGCAGGATAACGGGCTGGGCGAAGTGAACCTGACGTCGTCGGCCGGGAAGACGCGAATCATTGCGACCATTCCGTCGCTCGACACGTCGGTCTGCCACGCGGAAACGAAGAAGTTCAATGACGCCGCGAAGGGACTTTCCAACGTGGAAGTCCTCGTGGTGAGCATGGACCTGCCGTTCGGTGCCAAGCGGTGGTGCGGTGCGGAAGGCGTCGAAAATGTGAAGACGCTGAGCGCTCACCGCTGCACCGATTTCGGCAGTGATTACGGCGTGCTGATCTCCGGCGGCCCGCTCGATCGCTGCCTCGCCCGCGCGGTGTTTGTCCTGGGAGCCGACGGCAAGGTGAAGCACGTCGAGTATTGCAAGGAAATCAGTGAGCATCCAAACTACGACGCAGCGATCGCCGCCGCGAAGTAAACAGATTGCATGGAAGCCCGGGGTTTCTTAACCCTGGGTCTCTTTTTATCTCTGATTGAAGCCAGGAGACCCACGGTTAAGAAACCGTGGGCTTCTGTTTTTTAGAAAAACTGTTTCTGTTCGCTGCCGCCGGTGGTGAGACCGAGGTGCTGCAGCGCGGATGCCGTGATCACCCGGCCGCGCGGGGTGCGCTGGATGAACCCGAGCCGCAGCAGAAACGGCTCGATTTCGTCTTCAAGCGTGTCCGGCGGCACGTTCATCGTGTGACCGATCGATTGAATCCCCGCGGGGCCACCGGCGAAGACAGAGACCAGGGTCTGCAGATACCGGCGGTCCTGCTGGTCGAGGCCGAGCGGATCGACCTCCAGCATCGCAAGCGCCTGCTCGATGATCGGCAGTGTGATGGAGCCGGTGTCATCACGAACCGTCGCAAAATCTCGGGCCCAACGCAGCAGGTTGTTCGCCTTGCGAGGTGTGCCACGACTGCGAACCGCGATCTGCTGTGTGGCTTCGGAAGCAATGACCGTCCGCAATTTGCTCGCGTTGCGGCGGACAATCTCCGCGATATCCGGCGCTTCGTAAAACTCAAGGTGTTCACGGAAGGTGAAGCGGTCGCGGAGCGGGGCGGTGAGCATCCCACTGCGGGTGGTCGCCCCGATGATTGTGAACGGCTTCAGCTTCATGTTCACTGTGCGGGCACTCATCCCCTCACCGAGCACGATGTCAACGCGGAAATCTTCCATGACCGGGTAGATGAATTCCTCGACGTTTGGCCGCAGGCGATGAATTTCATCGATGAACAACACCGAGCCGTAGCTGGCGTTGGTGAGATACGACAGCAGATCTTTCGGGGCTTCAATCGCCGGACCGGAAGTGATCTGGCACTCGACGCCCATTTCACGCGCGAGCGTCATCGCGAGTGTCGTCTTGCCGAGACCGGGCGGGCCGTCGAGCAGAATGTGGCCGAGCGGCTCTTTGCGCTTGAGCGTGGCGT
>DASRYX010000460.1:0-1713 GCA_035686985.1 Planctomycetaceae bacterium
GTCGAGCGCGGCATCAATTCGATCTCGCTCAACCCGGACACGGTGATAAAGACGACCCAGCACATCCTTGCGACGGAGGCGACACTGAACGGGTCTCACCCGCTTTCCAACGCCGCTGCCTCAATCGAGACCGCCACCTGACACCCGTAGTTGGTTTATAAGCAATTACGTAGCTGTTAGACTTTTCGCTGGATGAGTGAGAACGCTGGCAGCTACATTTCATTGACAGACCGCACGCGGTCACGTCGCCAGGCGATCAAGGTGTGGTGCATCACCATCGCGGTGGTCGCCTGTTGGGTGCTCGCGATCGTGGCGCCGCCCCTGCTAGCTTCCAACGGCGCGAATGCTCAGGCCGCACCGTTCTACAGGTTCTTCAGCTTCATCTGCCACCAGATTCCGGAACGCTCGTTCCACGTTCTCGACCACCAGTTGGCCGTGTGCTCCCGATGTTTCGGGGTGTACTTCGGCCTGCTGGCAGGCCTCGTTGCGTATCCGCTGATCCGCGGTGTGGATGATATCGAGCCACTTCCGCGGATCTGGCTTTTCGCTTCGATGGTCCCGATCGCTATCGACTGGTCGCTGGGCGTTTTCGGCATCTGGGAAAACAACCACGCATCGCGTTTCATCACCGGCCTGATCCTCGGCTTCACCTGCGCGGTTTATATCGTGCCCGCCCTTGTGGAAATCGTGCGAAATTTCAGCGGCAAAACCGCATCGAACATTCATTGACTACCGCTCGTAAAAGTATCAGAATTGGAGGTTAGCGATATGGGATTTGACCGTGACAGCGCCGCCGAGGCCGCGAAGCAGGATCTTGCTCGCCGGCTGGGGGTGAGCGATGCCGAAGTGTCCGTAAAGAACGTATCGGAGAAAGATTTCCCCGATATGTCTCTCGGTGCGCCCGAGGCCGACGAAATGTCCGCCCAGATGATATCCACCGGGTGGCAGTTCGACTTGGAAGCGGGCGGTAAGTCCTACGAGTATCGCGCCGATAAATACCAGTTGCGGCTGAAGGGTTACGAAGGTCGTAACCACCTCGTCAAATAGATTCGGGAGTAACTATGAATCGCAATAACATTTGGGTGCACATCGGGATCGCGGCGGTGCTGATCTCCTTCGCCGCCGTCATCGGCCAGATCGACCGCTGGAGGGCAGGGCTCCGCGTAAAGGATACGACGCCCGTTTCCCGGACGGCCGTGACGAAACCGACCACCACGGCTCGAAGCCCGGCGGATGGTGAGCCCGAAGTGCTCGTGCGGTTCAAGTCCGGCCTTTCCGTCGCGGAGATCAAGCGCATCGCCAGCCGCAGCAACGACCGCGTCGAGGACGAGATCGAATCGGTCGACGGGCTTGTCGCTATCGATGATCTCGACAACGCGGACGCCGCGGACGTCGCCCGGCAGTACGAATCGATGGGCGAATACGTCGCGTACGCGGAGCCGAACTTCGAGATCCGCCTCGACGACCCGGTGAACCCCAGTGAACGCCGCCGCGACTCAGCTACCGTGCCATCCCGCCTCGGCATTCCGAATGACCCTCAGTTCAATGAGCAATGGGCCCTCAACAACACCGGCCAGAACGGCGGCAAGGCGAACGCCGACATCGATGCCCTGAAAGCGTGGGCGAAGACGCAGGGCAGCGAAGAAGTGGTCGTTGCCGTGCTGGACACCGGCGTCGATTACAACCATCGCGACCTCGTCGCCAACATGTGGT
>DASRYX010000461.1:0-1972 GCA_035686985.1 Planctomycetaceae bacterium
AACCGGTGCCGTCCCGTTTGAACGCGAGATTACCACCGCTCTGACTGGCGACATGCGACGAACAGCACTCTCCAAACATCAGTAGTGAAAGTCTAGCAACGAAAAAGCCCCGGCGAAAACCGGGGCTTCCTCTTTTTGGGCCTCTCACCCGAACAAATCTTCCAGACTCCACAGCCGATCGGTCACCCCGGCTTTCATCGCGGGCGTCATCTTCAGGCTGCCGTGAATCCGGCAGAAGTTGTAGTAGAACACGTGCAGTGCCACCGCGGCCTGCAGGTTACGGAGCTTCTTGGAGAAGCCCAGCGTGAGCCGGGCGAAGCATTTCATGAACGTACGGATGGTCAGATTGTTCCATTTGACGTCGACGTGGTTATCGTCATGGCTTTGGTGACGCCCCACCCTGACCGGCGGTCACAGTTCGCCAAGTCCGGTCATTTCCAAACCGCGCGCAACCCCGCCCGTAAGTATGGAGGCACTCGATCAAGCGATCACCGCGGAGGGGAAGTGAATGCCGTCGCCAACAAAAGAATTTCTGCTCGCCAAATTGAACGAACTGGCGACCGAACATGGGCCCAACGTGACGGAGTTCCAGTTTCGACAGCTCACCGGATTGACGCCCTACTCGGTCAGCAGTCGGTGGGGGAACTGGAGCAATCTCCGCCGGGCCGCGGGGCTGCCGGTGCGCACATTTGCGGGGTACGTCTACACCAACGACGAACTGCTGCGGGAGTATCACCGCGTCGCGGTCGACCTCGATCATTACCCGACCAATGACGATTTCGACCGCCTCTCGGAACGCTGCTTCAGCACCCTGGAAAAACGTTTCGGAAACACCGCGGCGATCCGTCAGCAGTACCACGACTGGCTGGCGGAGCAGTGCCCAGGCGATGCGCCTCCGTTTCTGAAAGGCTGTCCCGTCGGCTTTGAGCCCAGCGTGGTGCCAGGGCTGGAGATCATCGACGGAAAGTGGCTGCGGGACGGTCTGCTCGGTTTCGGCGTGTGGATGCTGTGCCTGGTGACGAACGTCGTGGCGGTCGCGGCGGCGATGGCGGTTCTGCCGATCGTCATGCCGTCGTTGTCCGGTTTAGCGACGGAAGCGGACTTCGCCGCCGACGAGCACGATTTCCGCACGGCCGCGAACATGCCGCCCGTTGAAGGGCGTGTTGCGGCTTTTGGACTGAAACGCTGCAGCGTCGATCGTCCACCGCACATCGGGATCGAGAATCGTCACATCGGCATCCGCACCGGGAGACAACGTCCCGCGGTCGGTCCAGCCGAGTACCCGCGCGGGCCCGGTCGTGAGCAGGGCGAGCAACTGCGGCCAGGTGAGATGCGCCGGCTCGATCAGGGCTTCCACGCACAGCGGGAGCAGCGTTTCCAGGCCGACGATCCCGAACGGAACCTGATCAAGCTCGCGGTCCTTCTTTTCAGCCGCAACCGGCTGGTGATCCGCGGTGATCGCATCGATCGTGCCGTCCTGCAGGCCTTCAATCAGTCCCACGATGTGTTCGCGGCCGCGCAACGGCGGATCGACTTTGAACGACGAATCGTAGGTCTGCAGGTACTCATCATTCAGCACGAGATTGTGAACGGCCACGTCGGCAGTGACGCCGAACTTGTGATGCTTCGCCCGACGAACGCGCTCGACGGCATTGCGGGTCGACACGCACATCAGGTGCACGCGGCCGCGGGTCAGTTCCGCCAGCGCGATGTCACGGCTGACCATGATGTCTTCGGCCGCCGCGGGCATGCCGCGCAGTCCCAGCAGCGTGGAATAGAACCCTTCGTGCATCACGCCGCCGGCATTCAGGGTTGCATCCTGCGGGTGCGTGAAGATCGGCCGCTGAAACATCCGTGCGTATTCCAGCGCCCGCCGCATGATCTCGGCGCTTTGAATCGGCCGCTTCGCATCGGTGAACGCGACCGCGCCACCGTCCGCGAGTTGACCGATGTCGGCGAGTTCCTGTCCAGC
>DASRYX010000462.1:0-9119 GCA_035686985.1 Planctomycetaceae bacterium
GAGCAGTCGTACTTCGTCGTCGCATCGGGGATGCGGCCGGCGAGGAACTCGCGGGCCGATTGAATCGGCGATCGGTACGTCCCTCCCGTCAACCGGAACGCGGCCGCTTCGTACTCGCGCTGGAGATACAGGCCGGCGAGCGGATGATCGCTGCCGAACTCCGTCGGGTCGAGCGTGACCATCACGCCGCTGTTGGCGAACGGCGTGTCGTGCCGCGAGTTGCTCATGCCGTTCGAGCAGAAGCACTCGGGCTCGGAAATGCTGGGGATGATGATGCCACCGGCACACATGCAAAAGGTAAAGATGTCCTTCGTGCCGCGGGCCTGCAGCGTGTAATCGGCGGCTCCGAGCAGTTGCAGATACTCCGGCTTACCGTACTTGTGCCGGTTGATCTGCTCCTGCGGTTGCTCGATCCGCAGGCCGAGTTGAAACGCCTTCTGCACGAACGGCACGCCCTGCGAGTGCAGCATTTCATAGGTGTCGCGGGCACTGTGGCCGATGCCAAGAATCACCTGCGAACCAGCGATGTATCCCGACGACGTGAACACGCCGTGCATGCGACCGTCCCGAATGTCGAGCCGCTCGACGCAGCAACCGAAGCGATATTCCCCGCCGAGCGCTTCAATCTTGCGGCGAAAGTTTCGACACAACATTGGCAACCGATTGCTGCCAAGATGCGGCCGATTCTCGTAGACAATCGACGGTCGGCCGCCACAGTCGACGAAGGCCTGCAGCGACCATTCGACATCGGGCCCTTCGAGCCGGCACGTCAGCTTCCCATCGCTGAAACAGCCTGCGCCCCCTTCGCCGAAGAGGTAGTTGTCCTCGCGATCAAACGCCCCGCCGCGATCAAACGCCCGCACCGCCGGCACACGCTCTTTCACCGGCCGGCCGCGTTCCAGAATGATCGGCCGGTAACCCTTCAGCGCGAGATAGTACCCCGCGAGCAACCCCGCTGGTCCGGACCCAACGACGATCGGCCGTTCGGATAACGGTTCGTGTCCCGCCTCGGGATCATCAAACGGCGGCGGATCGTACAGCCGCGCATCCTCTTTCAACCGGCTCTGTACCGCGCGGGATTGCGTCACCGTGTCCGGCAGGTCGATCAACGTGGTGTAGACGAACTGCAGATTCGCCGCCGACCGGGCATCAAGGCTCTTTTTCAGAATCCGCCAGCGGACAAAATCGCCGGGCGAAACCCCCAGCCGCTTCGCCAGCAGACCGGGCAACACCTCTTCCGGCGTCCCCAGCGGGAGCCGCAAATTCGAAATGCGAATGGGCATAAATCATCAACCGGCAGCGCGTCAGTTCAACGCGAAACCTTGGGAGGGGAGTAGGGAGTGGGCAGTCGACAATGGGGCGAACTGTCCACACCCCTGATTATAACCGAACGTTAAGAAGCGGTGCCACGGGCGGCTCGTCCGCCCGGGCGCTTGGTCAGAGTTCCTGGTCACCACTGGCAGACAAGCCGCCAGTGGCGAGGCTTACTTCTTGGCTTTGCCTTTCGCGCCTGGGATCGTGATGGCATCGCTGCCGAAGATGACGCCCTGGTTGGTCAACAGGGCAGTGAGTTTCAGCGATGTGGTGGAGTAGTCGATTGCCCCGACGTTCTCCAGCGTGGTGAGGTTAAATGACAATAGAAGATCGGCAAAGCCGTCGCGGTCGACGTCGACCACTTGAATATTGGTTGGTGCGACTTTCAGATCGGGACCGACTTCAGGATCACCCAGTTCGATAGACGACGGGACGACATCGGCAACATGGAAGGTCGGTGTGCCGAAGACGGCGACTTTCAGCGGCTTGGGATTCTTTGTATTCAGATTGACCTTGTTGGAAGCGGTAGTCGGGTCGACATCGATTTCGACTTCGGCCGGTGGCGGGACGGGACCGGTCACCGACCGGGACGTGATCTTGCCATTGATAAAGACGCGACCGTTGAAGGTCTCGGCACCGACCGTCACCGGGCCTTGAAAGTCGAGAATCAGGAGCATGTTGCCGGTCGGGAAACCGTCTTCATTCGTGGGGAGATCCAGCGGTCGCGATTGAATGGGGTCGTCTTCAAAACGGATGGTGAAGTAGGGCAGGTTTCCGTTGGCCACGCTCCATCCTTCCGGCAGCGAAATCGGCTGTGTGACGAGGGCGATGCCTGAGTATCCAAAGTTCGCTTCCTGGGAGACCACGATCGCCCCGCCGGCACCTGTGGATGCGAACTCAAAGCCGTTGATGTTGACCGACGAACTCAGCGAGAAATCATCAACGTAACGCTTGAATCCGGTTCCGCCGTTGGTCAGCGGGGACTCGGAATCATAGGTGTAGGTTCCCGAGAACAGGCTGCCGATGGGCATCGGTGTGAAATCGATCGGCGGAAGTCCGAACTCACTGGCATCAACGACCGATTCGATCGTACCTTCGAACTCCAGCGTAATCTGCTCGGCGTGGGAATAAGAAGAGGTGATGAGCAGCAAGGCCATCGCGGACAACAATCGAATCATGGCGCTCTCCGATGAGGTTGCGATTGGGTGAATCCCGAAATGCGGTTTGAGTGTGGTCTCTCATTGCGGGCGAGTCAAGCACCTGCGCAACCATTCGCTTGATGCGGGGCTTTCACCCTCCCAGCACGTGAGCCAGAATCTCGGCTATGATCGTTCGTCGCCGGTCTCCAACCCCAACTGTTGCATGCGTCGATAAAGACGGGCGCGCGGGATTTGCAGCAGCTCGGCGGCGCGGGTCATGTGGCCTTTGGCGGTGGCGATGGCGAGTTCGATCTGCTCGCGTTCGACCTGTTCCAGCAGCGCATCCAGCGGGACCGGTTGCGGACGTTGTGGGGGGCCGAGCGTGAAGGCGTCCGCCCCGCTGTGAAAGCCGAGTGGCAGATGTTCCGGCAGGATTTCGGCACCGGTTGCGTTGCCATGCGCGGCGGTGATGACCCGCTGCAGCTCATCCAGATTCCCCGGCCAGGGATATCGCCGCAGTTGCTCCCACGCCGCTTCGCTGAACCCGGCGACCTGTCGCTCTGATCCCCGGTTGTGTTCTTCGAGAAAGAACTGGGCGAGCGGGCCGAGATCGTCCAGACGCTCTGACAGCAGTGGAAGAGCGATGGTCAGCACCTGCAGCCGATGCCACAACTCCGGCAGAAATTGTTCATCGTCGACCAGCGGTGGCAACGAGGCCGTCGTTCCGGCGAGAATCCGCACGCCGAGCGAGTCTTCACCGGGCGCGAGCAACTCGGCGATGCGTTCCTGGACGTCGGTCGGGGCCGCGTCGATATCGGCGAAGTAGAGCGCGCCTGGCCGCAACGGGGAATCCGCTGTGCCGCGCGGTTCCTCACGGATCTGTCGCAGGACGCGCTTGATCTCGAAGCTCGGCGTCATGCGGCAGTCAAACGGCACGAACGGTCGCCGTCCGGCCGCGCTGCCGTAATGAATCATCCGAGCGAAGTGTTCTTTGCCAGTGCCCGCCGGGCCGGTCAACAACACGGGCGCCGTCGTCCCCTGTGCGACGCGCACCTGTTGCAGTACGCGCTGCATCACCGGAGCACGGGCGATGACGTTTTTCTCGCCATAGGTTTTCCGCAGCGAGTTCCGCAGCGCCGCGAGCTCTGCATGGAGTTGCTGCGCGACCGTCAGCGGTTCGGACTCGGCCGGCGGCGGGACCGTCAGGATGCAACCCAGTACGGCAGCGACTGTGATCTGATCTTCGTCGAGAATCGGCCAGAAGTGAATGAGACGCGGCTGCGGTTCGCCGGTGCGGTGTGGCAGGTCGACGGGTTGTCGGGCCGGTTCGCCATGCCACACGGACGGCGGAGCGACCAGCACCGCTAAGACCGCGGCCACCGTGTGGGGATCGCCCTCGGTGACGTGTTCGGCACGCTGGCCGAGGACATCTTCCCCAGCCCAGCCCGTCGCCAGTTCACACCCGTGGTTGAACAGCAGCACCTGCCGCCGACCGTTCAGCATAAAGCAGGGTGTCGGCGACTCGCGCACCAACATCAACGGCCGGGCAACGGAAGCGGAACGTCGGGGCATGGCGGATGAGTTGGTCGTGGGTCGTGGGTGGGTATCCGGCAGACATCATCCTCTGCCGACCGACAACCAACAACCCACGAACAACCTCTCTACCTCCGTCGCGATCAACCTTCCAAGCGATACCGCCAGTAGTCCGGGTGTCGACTGTGGTGTTTGATCGCGAGAATGCGAAGTGCATCGGGCAGAACACGATAGTAGATGGCGAATGGAAAGCGCGGGAGAATGTACCGGCGGACGTTCGACTCCACGATCGCCCACCGAGTTGGTGCGTCTTCGATAGTCAGGATCGCAGCGTCGATCGTCTCCAGGAAATCCGCCCCAAGACCATTCAATTGCTGCTCGTAGTATTGAGCAGATTCAATCAGCTCTGCTTCGGCATGCGGATGATAGATCAGCTGCATTCGATCGCACGCCGGGCTGCTTGCATGACTTCCTCATGAGTGCGGCCAACCACGGTGCCGGACGACAATTCCTCGTCGCGGCGGATCGCTTCAACGACGGCGGCACGTTCGCTGCTGTCGACGATGGTCGTATCGAGACTCGCCCATAGTTCCTGGGCAAGCCGGACACGTTCAGCGAGGGGAAGGGCTAGCGCTTCGTCGGTGAGCTGTTGTGTGGTCATGGTTTCAACGTACCGACGGATCAGGTTACGGTCAATGCGTGGTTAGTCGTTGATGGTTGGTCGGCAGACATCATCCTCGCCGATCAACGACCAACAACCCACGACCAACCTCTTCACCTACCGCTGCACTCGGCCGCGGCCGCCGCCTTTCATTAACGCTTCGATTTCCGCGCGGGTGCTGCCGTTGAAGTCGCCAATGATGCTGTGCTTCAGGCAACTCGCGGCGACGGCGTAACTCAACGCGGTTTCGGAAGCGGCGAGGTCCGGTGTCGTCAGCGCGAAGATCAGGCCGCCGGCGAAGGAATCCCCGGCACCCACGCGGTCCACGATGTTACGGATCTCGAAGGGCTCGTATTGTCCGTCGGCGTTCGTCGGCGCGAACCAGGACTTCCCGCCGTCGCGCTGATAGAGCATGGCTCCCCAGTTGTTATGGCTGGCAGAGATGCTTTCCCGCAGCGTGATCGCGACCTGTTGAATCGTTGGGAAGCGGTCGACAATCTGCTTCGCCACACCGATGTAAGCCCCAGCGTCGATCTCGCCCGATTCCACGCTGGTATTCGCCGCGTGAATGCCCAGCACCTGCTCGGCGTCTTCTTCATTGGCCACCAGCAGCGTGACGGATTGCAGCAACTGTTCCATCACCCGGCATGCCAGGGTGGCGGGCTTGGTCCCCGGTTCCCAGTTCCACAATTTCTTGCGGAAGTTCAGATCGCAGGAGACCGGAATGCCACGCTCATGGGCGGCTTTGGCACCAGCGAGCGCCGCCTCCGCCGCATGCTTGCTGATGGCGAGCGTGATTCCCGTGACATGAAACCGCGAAGCGTCCTTCAGAATCGTGGCCCAGTCGTATTCCGCCGCGGGAGTCACGGCGATCGACGATTCGGCCCGGTCATACGTCACCGCGCCGGCTCGCTGGTTCGCCCCGGTTTCCACAAAGTAGATACCGAACCGGCCGGTCTTCGATTTACGGACGAGATCGGTGTCGACGTTGTACCGCCGCAGTTCGGCCAGGAAAGCGTCGGTGACGGGGTTATCCGGCAGAACTGTGCAGTACGCCGCCTTGCCCCCCTGCATGGCGACCGAGACGGCCACGTTGACTTCTGCACCGCCGAAAGTGGCATCGAGCGAACCCGGCAGCACCTGGCCGAGTCGCAGAAATCCGGGGGGAGCCAGCCGGAGCATCACTTCGCCGAACGTCACCACGCGCATCGAACACTCTTTCATTGAAGTCGATTGTGTAGGTCAGGCTGTGCCTGACTTCTTTAGACCCCGCTGAAGTCGCGAAGCAGAGAAGTCAGGCACAGCCTGACCTACAGGCTACTGACTACAGGAATCGGACGAGTTTCTGGTTTTCACGATGTGCCGTCAATGAGTGTGACAGCCTTTTGTCACACCCGGGTCCGATACTGCCAGCGACACACGCTGGGACAGGTGGCGGTCGTGGTTTCGGTCCGGAAGTTCGGGATGGAGCTTCCGGACGGCATTGCCTGACGGACAGCGACCGCCACCATTCTTTGCAATCACGCGTCGTTCGGTTGCATCGATCGAGATAAAAAAACAGCCCGGAATCACCGAAGTGATCCGGGCGTTCACAGACCCTGAATTCAACCGGAGCTAGACCCATTCGCGGATCAGGCGGCCGTCGTTGAGCTTGATCGGACGGCCGTCCGGGGCGTTGACGTGGAGATCGTCCGGCAAACCCAGCTTGTGGTAGATCGTCGCCGTGATGTCTTCCGACAGGTATTGGTTGCGGATCGGGGCGCCCCCTTCCGCATCGGTGGCGCCGATCACGCTGCCGCCGGGAATGCCGGCCCCGGCCATGATCGCGAACCCGGAAGAGGCCCAGTGGTCGCGGCCGCTGGCGGAATTAATCTTCGGCGTGCGGCCGAAGTCGGTGAGCCACACGACCAGCGTGTTCTCTAGCATTCCCCGCTGTTCGAGATCACGTACCAACTGCGGCAGCGCCTGGTCGACTTTCGGAATCAGATTGTCTTTGAGCGCTTTGAAGTTATTAGTATGCGTGTCCCACCCGCCATCGGTGAGCGTGACATACCGCACACCGGCTTCGATCAGGCGGCGGGCCATCAGACAGCTTTGACCAAACCGATTGCGACCATACGCGTCACGGGTCCGCGGGTCTTCCCGATCGATCTGAAACGCGGTCCGTGTTTCCTGGGCCGTGATCATGTTGAACGCCGTCTGGTAGTGCTCATCCAGCGCTTCGAACGCCGTGGGCTGGACGCTGTTCGGGCGCTGCAGACCGTCGACCGTCTGGAACATCCGCTTGCGACGGTCCACCCGATCGTTGGACATTCCGTTCGGCGGCGTGATGTCTCGCACTACGAAGTTCGCCGCGTTGGGATCGGAGGCGAGCGTGAACGGCGCATGTTCCAGACCGAGAATGCCGGGCTTGCCGCCACCGAAGCGGTCGTCGAGCGCGTTGCCAAGCTGCACGTACGGCGGCAGCGCGGTCTTGAAGCCGAACTGCTGGGCCACGACCGACCCCATCGTGGGATAATGCACGCCGGGGTTAAACTTGCGTCCCGACAGGGCGTACTGATCCGCGACCCCGTGGCTGCCGTTCATCGGATTCCAGCTGCGGAGCAAACCGAAGCGTCCGAGTTCCGCCGCCATCCGCGGCACGATCTCGGTGAACTGCACTCCCGGAACGGCGGTGTCGATGACACCGAATTCGCCCTTCACGCTGATGGGGGCTTCCGGCTTGGGATCGAAGGTGTCGTGATGACTCGTGCCCCCTTGCGTCCAGATCACGATGCAGTTGACATCCGCCTTAGGCGATGTTCTCGCCTGGGCTTGAGCTGCGAACAGCGTCGGCAGAGAAAGACCGAGACCACCGAGCGTGCCAATCTGCAGGAAGCTGCGGCGACTGACGCCTTCACAAGTCCGATTCTTGGTCGGATAGAGATTCAGCATGGCAGGAGGCCCTTGCGCGGTGTGCTGGAAGCGACAAGATAGGAACGCGGCGGTCCCCAGTCAGGTCGCTGGTGGGTCAGTCACTATTCTAGATCGACACAGGGCAACGGATCAAGCGACACTTGCGCGAGCGGTTTCCGATTTTTCCGGCATTTGGGTAGCCGAACAAGCGAACAGATGATGTTTGAAGTTGGCAATCCACCGTTTATGACGCAATAATAAACGTCGATGCGATTCCCGCCTGTGATGCCCGCCGACTTGCCTCCCCGCTCGACTTGGAGGACTTCATGCAGATGTTCGTGTCCGTTTTCGCTCTCCTGGCGTTGAACGTCGCCTCGGCCGACGAAGCCGCTCTCCGCGTCACGCCGCCCGTTGTGACCATGAAGGGCAACTTTGCGCAGCTCCAGTTGCTGGTCGCTCCCGGCAATCAGGCCCCGTCTGATCAGACCGCTGATCTGACATCAGGTTGTACCTTTGCTTCTTCTGATCAGGCGGTGGTGTCAGTCTTGCCGTCGGGGCGGCTGATCGCTCGCGGCAATGGGACCGCCACCGTCAGCATCCAGCGCGAAGGGCTGACGGGACAAGCAGCGGTCACCGTCACCGATGTCGTCGAGAATCCGGTGATCGATTACTACGAGCACGTCCGGCCGGTGCTGGTGAAAGCCGGGTGTGCCATGGCCGCGTGCCACGCCGCACAGCACGGCCAGGGCGGATTCAAACTGACGGTCTTCGGATTCGATGCCGCGGCTGATCGGGCGGCGATGGTGCGCGAAGGGCTGGGACGCCGGGTCAACATTCTCAATCCGGCGGAAAGCTTATTGCTCCGCAAGCCGACAATGGACATTCCGCACAGTGGTGGCCGGCGCCTGATTCCGGGGTCGAGAGATTATGAATTGCTCGCCGCGTGGATCAAAGGCGGGGCACCGGCTCCTACCAAAGAAAAGCTGATTTCCAAGCTCGTCGTGACTCCGAATCAACGTGTCGGTGAGCCCGGGCTGAAACAGCAGTTGCGGGTCGATGCCGTGTTCGCCGAGGGAGACGCCCGCGACGTCACGGCGTGGTGCCGGTTCGATTCGCTGGATGAAGGCGTCGTACAGGTCACCGGCGATGGACTGTGCACCGTCACCGGCCGCGGACAAGCCCCGGTCATGGTGCGGTACGAAGGGCACGCCGATGTCTGCACCTATATCATTCCGTATGGTCCCCCGGCTCAACTGGCGGGGTGGACCGATCAGAATTTCATCGACACCCATGCGGCGACCAAGTTCCGCGAACTCGGCATCGAACCGTCCGGGTTGTGTGATGATCCCACGTTCCTCCGGCGCATCTTCCTCGACGCCACCGGCACCTTACCCACTGCGGAAGAAATCCAGGAATTCGCCGCCGACGCCGATCCGCAGAAGCGCGGAAAATGGATCGACCGCGTGCTCGGGTTGAGCGATCATCCGCAGCGCTCGATCTACAACGATCGTTATGCCGCGTACTGGACCTTGAAATGGTCTGACCTGCTGCGCAATAACAGCCGCGATCTGCAGGAT
>DASRYX010000463.1:0-3517 GCA_035686985.1 Planctomycetaceae bacterium
GTGGTGACCATCAACGCCGCCGAAGGCCCGGCGTACGGTGTGGCGTTGCTCGCCGCGGCCGGCACCGGTCGCTACAAGGGGGTCGTCGAAGCCTGCACGGCGGCGATCAAGGTCGAGGAAAGCACCGACCCGCTCGCCGAAGCGAAACGGATCTACACCAAGTGCTATCCGATGTTCGGCCGGCTCTACAAATCGCTCAAAGCGGATTACGCCGAGCTGCAACGGCTGATCGCGGAATGTGAGTGATCACTACGGCAGTGAACTAATCCATCGGGGCGCGAAATCGCAGGCGAATCATTCACGCTTGCGGTTTCGCGCCCCGCGGTGTTTGCTGCTGTGTAGACACCAACTCCTCGGATGATCCTTCATGCCCGCGCTCTACCTGACCGAAGACGATGTGCAGTGGCTGCTCGATCTACCGACGGCGATCGAGTGCGTTGCCGATGCCTTCCGGGCCCTTGCGCGCGGGGAAGCCGAGAACCAACCGCGCCGCCGTGTCACGGCACCGGGGTCCATGCTGCACATGATGTCCGCCTCAGCGGGGTATCTCGGATATCTGGGCTGCAAGACCTACACCACCACGCGCGACGCCGCGACTTTTCATGTCATGCTGTATGACGCCATGACCGGCGCACCGGCCGCGATGATCGAAGCCAATCATCTTGGACAGATTCGGACGGGAGCTGCGTCCGGAGTGGCCACCCGCGCGATGGCCCGCCCCGATGCGAAATTCGTCGGCTGCTTCGGTACCGGCTTCCAGGCGAAGTCGCAACTGCAGGCCGTGTGTGCCGTGCGGCGGATTGAGGAAATCGAAGTCTACAGCCGCAACGAAGAACACCGGAACCGCTTCGCCGCGGAGATGACCGAACTGTGTAACGTTCCGGTGCGCGGCGTTGCAAACCCGGATGAGGTCGCCGCCGAGCAGGACATCGTGATCACGGCGACCTCGTCAAAAACGCCGTTGTTCGACGGCCGCGTGCTGGACGAAGGGACGCATCTCAACGTCATCGGCAGCAATTATCTCACTCGCGCCGAGGTCGATGTCACGACGATTCGCCGGGCCGATCACGTGGTGTGCGACAGCCGGGCCGCGTGCGAGGTAGAAGCCGGGGACTTCGTCGCGGCACTGGAAGCAAGCGTGCTGGAATGGTCGCGCGTGCGCGAATTATCGGCGGTGATCACGGACGAGGCGACGGGCCGCGCGACGGCGGACGACATCACGTTGTTCAAATCGGTCGGACTGGCGATCGAAGATGTCGCGTGTGCCGTGCACGTTCTGAATCGCGCGCGGGCGGAAAGCATCGGCCGACCGCTGCCGTTCTGATACGGATGGACTACGGCAACGCCCACTCTTTCGCGAGCTTCTTTGCCGCCGCATGATCGGGATGCTTCTGCAGCACTTTCTGCAGGCGATCACGAGCATCATCGGTGCGGCCGAGATCCTACAGCGCGCGGGCCCATTCGACCTCATCGTCCGGCTTGCCCGGCTGCAACTGGCACGTGACTTCCCATTCGGCGAGCGCCCCGGCGTCGTTCTTCTCGATGCGGAAACCGCGCGCCAGCAGGCGGTGGATTTCGGCGTCGAGCACATCAATCTGCATCGCCAGTTTGGCGAACCGAACCGTCCGCGGACCATCGCCGTCTTTGAACGCTTCTTCCGCGAGGATCTTGCGCGCCTTCACGTCATCGGGATCGATCGCCGCTACGCGTTCGAGCGCTGCCAGTCGCACCGGGCCCTGTCCCAGAGCCCCCGCCGCACCGGCAATGCCGCGCGACCACTGCGGATCATCTGGGAATTTGTCCCGTGCGGCGGTGAAGACGGTTAAGGCCCCCTCGGCGCTGTCCAACTTCAACCGCACCTGGCCGAGCACCGCCGACAATTGCGGTTGCGGTTGGTCGGCGTCCCACGCATTTGAGAGAGTTTCTTCAGCACCTTCGGCGTCGTCACGCTGCAACTGACAGCGGGAAACAACCAGCGCCGCACGGATGTGCTTCGGGGTGAGATCGAGAACTTTGCGCGCGAGTGACTCGGCCTGCGCGAACTTATTCTGCCGCATTTGCCACTCCGCATACGCCGCCTGCGCATCGGGATCGTCCGGCCGGTCCGCATAATCCTTGCGGGCTTGGGCGACATCCAGTTCGGGCAATGTCCCGGCCGTCGCTAAGCGGGTGGCGCGCTCCTGCAGGAACTTCACATAGCCGGCCTCGAGGTCGGCCTTGTCGATCTGAAACGCCTGCTGCACGGCAACCGACGTCGATCGCGTTGTGCGATACGCTTCCAGTAACCGGGCGAGTGATTCCTTCCCGAAGCGTTGTTCGAAGTAATCCGAATAGAGCACGCTCTGACAGTACGCGAAATTCCAGTCGTCGCGCGATTCGGCCTTCTGAAAACCGAGATGCAGATTGTCGAGATTCCGCAGGTTATTCGTCGCGACTCGCCGCTGCAGCAGGCGGTTCCATTCCATCGGCATCGGATATCCCTCGGAGCGCGTCGCGAGGGCCTCGGTGTACCAGTGCGGAATGTTGAAGTCGGTCTGCTGGAGGGTCACGACGTGGATGAACTCGTGCTTGAGAACCCGGGCCCAGTTGAACGGTTCCTCAGTCGCCGACGGAGAGGTCAAGGCGACGATCAGACCCGTCGACGCGCCGATCGTCTGAATCCAGGGCAGTCCGACCATGCGGGCGCTGAACCATTGATGTCCGGCGAGTCCTTTCGCCTTGTTGTAGATTTCAATCTGCGTTCGCTGCGGCGGTTCGTAACCGTATTCGCCGGTGATCTGCGGGTAGATTTCCTCAAGATACTCCGCCATGTATCGTGCGAGGACCGCATCGAGTTGGGCATCGGCGCGAATCACAAAGTGCGGCGTCGTCGTGGCGGCATAATCATCCAGCACCCGCATCACCTTGCGGAGATTGCTGACCCGCACGTGATACGGATCCGCCTTGAAAGCATCGTCGAGCAGTTCTTTCGCCTCCGCGACTCGGCCGGTCTGGAAGAGCAACCGTCCGAGTTCTGTTTTGGGCCGCGCGAGCTGTGGCATGGAAGCGATGGCTTGCCGGTAACACTTCTCGGCGTGTGCAAACTTCCGCTGCGTTTCGAACAGGCGGCCGAGTTCGTCGAGGAAATATCCCGGCCGCGGGTTGCGCTTCGCCAACTCCACGATGATCGCCTCGATCGCCGACGGCGTTTCTTTCCACTCCGCGATCTTGTCGAGATGTTTCAGCAGCGTCTCAAACCGTGTCGGGTCGGGGGCACTGCCTTGCAGACACAGCAGAAAGACCTGCAACGCGAGCGTCTTCTGTCGATGAGGATTCCCAGCCAGCGCTTTTTGCAACAGTTCGTCGGCTTTGGTGAGATCGCCCTGCTGTGCCGCCAGTTCCGCGGCGATCCGCAGTGATTCGGGATCTTGCGGATCAATGGCAAGCGCCCGTTCGATCGCCTGTTCGGCTTTGGCATAGGCTAAGTCTTCCGTGAACGAAGCGGCCAATGTGCGATGAATGTCGATGGCCCGCGGAT
>DASRYX010000464.1:0-7538 GCA_035686985.1 Planctomycetaceae bacterium
ATCGTTGTCGTTTCGTGATGAAGCTCCGCCGGCCCTCTTTCCGGAAGACACAGACCGGTCAGGCGAATGGGCGTCGCTCTTGCTGAACCGCAATCTGTGGCTGGTCTCGCTGAGCTACGCCGCCTACGGGTACTTTCAGTACCTGTTCTTCTACTGGATGGACTATTACTTCAAGTCGGTGCTGCATGTGCCCGATGTCGAAGCCCGCTGGGCTTCGTTCTGGATCATGCTGGCGATGGGAGCGGGCATGGCGATCGGTGGGATGAGCACCGATGTCGCATGTCATCGGCTGGGGCGAGCACGTGGTCGTCGGGCGGTGGTCGTGTTCGGCATGGGGATGGGGGCGGTCTTTGCCCTGCTCGGTGTGAATGTCACCGGACAGATCAACGTCGCCATGTGTCTTGCTGTATCGATGGCCTCGCTCGGCATGTGCGAAGGTGTCTTCTGGACTTCTGCCACCGATATCGGCGGGAAATCGCGCGGCTTCTGCGGGGCCTTCATGAACGCCCTCGGCAATGTCGGCGGTCTGGTGTCGCCGGTCCTCACACCCGTCATGGCACAACAGATGGGCTGGCCCGGGGCGATTACCGTCGCCTGTCTCATCGCCGCCATCGGCGGGGCGATGTGGTTTGTGATTCAATTGTCGGAACGCCAGGACCCCGTTTTACAAGTTGACTATGTCCAAGCATGATTTCTCGATCGAAGAATTTTCCCGGCGACGAGAACGGGCGCGTGACACTATCGCGGCGGCGGGGTTGGATTGGTTGCTGGTCATTCACCCCGTTTCCATCCGCTGGCTGACCGGTTCGGATGCTAAGAGTTATCAGGAGTTCCAGTGCCTCTTGATCTCCGCGAAGCCGGGACCGATTGTGGTCCTCACGCGGGATGGCGAGCGCAACGAATTTCGCGATGACGCGCTCGTTGACGAACTTCACACGTGGGGCGGTGGTGAACCGGAAGACCCGATCGCCGCATTGGCGGGTCTGGCGAAACGTTACGGCTTGCCGGGAACGCGGATCGGCATGGAAGTCCCCAGCTTCTATCTGCATCCGCATCATTATGTCCGGATCCAGCAACTCTTCGAGAGCGATCTCGTTGCCGAAGCGACGAACCTGATTCATAATCTGACGCTCGTCAAATCGCCGCGAGAATTGGAGTACATCCGCGAGGCCGCGCGCATTGCGGATCTCGCGATGGAACGGTTCGCCGGTTGTCTCACCGCGGGCCGCAGTGAATTGGAGCTTGCGGGGGAGGTGTATCATGCGCTACTCACCGCGGGCAGCGGATTGGCTGCCAGCCCGATCAATCTTGTGACCGGTGACCGCTCCTGTTTCAGCCACGGTGCTCCTACCGATCGCCGGTTACAACGCGGCGACTTCGGTAACATCGAATACGGCGCGACATTCAAACGCTACACGGCCACGATTGGGCGGCAGTTCTGCATCGGCTCACCGACATCCCGCATGCGCGAACTGTATGACTTCGTGCGACATGCCGCCGACGCTTGTCTTGCTGAAGTGCGGGCTGGTGTTCCTGCTGTGGTCCCGCATGAAGCCGCAAAGCGCGTGATCGCCGAAACCGGACTCGATCACGGCCGCGTTCATCTTTCCGGATATGGACTCGCACCGGGTTTCCCACCCACTTGGGCCGAGCCGCTCTATCTGTTCGGTGGCAGCACGAGCATTCTGCAGGCGGGGATGGTGATCACAATTGAGCCGCCGGTCTTTCTCGGCGAAGAACGGCTCGGTGCCCGGTTGATCGACAATGTCCTTGTCACCGAAACCGGCTATGAATGGCTCACCCGATTTCCCCGCGATCTGATGGAAGCGGAATGACGGCGGTGTTATAGACGCGATAGATTCACCTCATGACCGACAGACAGGACCTGATTCTCGATGCGAATTGATGCGGTTGATTTCTTCTATCTGGCCATGCCCGAGGTCCTCGACATTGGCGATGGCAGCCAGGATGCGTTGCTGGTCCGTGTGACGGCGGGTGATCATGTCGGCTGGGGCGAATGCGAGGCGGCGCCGCTGGTGTCGATCGCCAGCCTGGTCTGTCCGATGTCGCACAGTGCGTGCAAACCGGTGCAAGCGTCGGTACTCGGGCAGACTATCGACGGTGCGGCCGATATTCGGCGCATTGGTGATCTAGTCCGCGCGAACAGTCTCGACCTGTTGCAGGCCGATCACACGTTGTCGGGAATTGATATCGCCCTGTGGGATCTGCTGGGCCGTCGGTACGAAGAGCCGGTCTGGAAACTGCTCGGTTATCGCGAGTCGTGTGCCAAGACGCCGTATGCTTCGGTTCTATTCGGCGACTCACCGGAAGCGACATTGCAGAAAGCCCGCGCGATCCGGGCCCAGAAGTTCCGCGCCGCCAAGTTCGGCTGGGGACCTTTCGGCGTCGGAAGTGTCGAAGATGATGAAGCCCAGCTTCACGCGGCTCGTGAAGGTCTCGGTGTGGATGGAATTCTGCTCGTGGATGCGGGGACAGTCTGGAACGCCGACGTTGATCGTGCGCGAGCACGATTGCGGGTGCTCAAGGAGGTCCGGGCCACCTGGCTCGAAGAACCGTTTGTTTCTGGAGCGCTGGCGGAGTATCACGCGCTGTCCCTCGAAAGCGGTTCCGTCGGACTCGCCGGCGGGGAAGGGTGCCACAACGTCCACATGGCCCGGCACATGATCGATCACGCTGGATTAAAGTACGTGCAGATCGATGCCGGTCGCATTGGCGGGATCACGATCGCGAAAGACATCGCCGATTACGCCGCCGCGAAGAACGTGACCTATGTCAATCACACTTTCACGTCAAACCTTGCGCTGTCGGCGTCGCTGCAGCCGTTTGCCGGGTTGGAATCACACACGATCTGCGAGTTCCCCACCGAGTTGAAATCGCTTGCCGTGGCGATGACGAAAAATCACATTCGGCCGGACAACAACGGCGAAGTCCGCGCCCCGGATGCCATCGGACTCGGCATCGAACCTGATCTCGCCGGGATCGAACCGTATCTGGTCGACACCGAAATTCGGGTCAACTCGAAGGTGTTGTACAAGACGCCCTCTTTGTCGCGATGATAAGATCATGGTGACAGGACCACGAGGCGGGAGTGACGACGATTGCCATCAAGCCGTATTTGACGCGACTGCTGATCGCCGGTGGGGCGTTGCTCTGCCCGATCGTGCTCAGCGCGGACGACACCGTCGTCCCGGATTTTCAGCAGGAGATCGCTCCATTGCTGAAAGCCCGCTGTGTGCCTTGTCACGGACCCGCTAAGCAGGAAGGGAAGCTGAATCTCGCATTGCCGGCGGGAATCAAACGCGGTGGTGAACACGGTGCGGCGATCGTCGGCCATGATCTGGAGAAAAGCCGGCTGTGGAAGCGTGTCGCGGCCGGGGAAATGCCGGTCGACCAACCTCTCTCTGCGGACGAGCAAGCTTTGCTGCGGCGCTGGATTCTGGCGGGAGTTCCGGGATTGCCCGCGGAGGTCTCACAGAAACCCGATGGCGACGAGCACTGGGCGTTTCAGCCGCTCCAGAAGGTTGTCATTCCTGCGGTGCCGAGCGAAGCTCGGCCGTGCATACCGATTGATCACTTCCTCGCGGCGAAATTGAAATCGGTGGGTTTGAGTTTCGCACCGGAAGCTCGACGGGAGACGCTGATTCGCCGTGTGAGTTTCGATCTCACCGGCTTGCCGCCGACACTGGAAGAGATCGACCGTTTCCTGAACGACCCCGGCGACGATGCCTATGAACACATGGTCGAGCGGTATCTGTCCTCGCCATCTTACGGTGAGCGGTGGGGCAAGTACTGGTTGGATGCGGCGGGCTATGCTGACAGTAATGGTTACTTCAACGCCGATACCGACCGGCCGCTGGCCTATCGTTACCGCGATTACGTGATCCGCTCGATCAACGCCGACAAACCGTGGGACCGGTTCATTCGGGAGCAACTCGCCGGCGATGAACTGGCGGGATATCGTCCCGGGGGCGATGTGCGACCGGAGATGGTCGAACCTCTTGAGGCGGTGCATTACCTGCGGAACAGTCAGGATGGAACCGACAGCAGCGACGGTAACCCCGATGAAGTCCGCGCCGACAAGTACGCGGTTCTGGAAGGGACGCAGCAGATCATCGGGTCATCGCTGTTCGGGCTGACCGTGCAGTGTGCCCGCTGCCACGACCACAAATTTGAGCCATTCACGCAGCAGGACTATTACCGTCTGCAGGCCGTGATTTATCCGGCGTTCAATGTCGAGAAATGGGTGATGCCCAAGAACCGGGAGATCTCCACGGCCACGGCAGCCGAACGCGCGGCCTGGGAGGCTCAGGTGCAGGCCCTCGATCAGGAGATCGCCCACCGCCGGCAAGAGTTCACCGAATGGGCACGCCAACATCGTCAGCGTGGCCGCGAGTTATTCGCTGATAACTTTGACGCCCAGCGCTCTCTCACAGAATCATGGAGCAACACGGTTGCCGGCGATGCCGCACCCGCCGGCACGCCGGCCATTCAGCTTGATCAGCCAACCGCTCCCGCAGCGGAAATCACGCAGCACCGGCTGCATTTGATCGAATCTGGTTCGGCGGGGGATCGGGCATTATCCACCCGCAAAACGTTCGATTGGACGCCGGACGATACAGGCGGCTGGATTCAAGCCACATTCGATCTGGTCGCCGGTGGGGACACCGCCCCGTATGTCGGCTACTTCATCGCGCTACGAGATTTTAATGACGCACAACCGCTCAAAGGGGGCAACGTCCTGTTGGATGGGGCCGCGGCGGGACAAGCCGCCGTGCATGTCGATTATCCCGGCGCCGATGATCAGGCGCGCGGGAAGATCGGCCAGAGTGGTTACACGCCGGGCCGCAATTACGGCGTACGCGTGACCAATCTTGGCAAAGGCACATTCGAGCTGCGGCAAATCGTCGACGGTGTCCTGGAAGACGGAACCGCCGTGCTCTCCGCCGACGATCTTCCGGACGGTGCCTTCGGTTTTGAATATTGCTGCGGACGTAGTTTCGTTGTCGACAATGTGCTGATCGAAGCAGGCGTTCCCTATGCCCAACTCAATGAGGCCGAGCGGGAACTCGCCAGGCTGCATGAGACCAAACGGAAAGAACTCGAGGCGTCGCTGAAATCAATCGAAGCCCGGCGGCCGCCGCCGATCGGACGGCTGGCGCTGGTCAGCGATCTCGAAGGGAAACCGCCAGTGGTCCGATTGCTTCACCGTGGTGAATACAAGTCGCCCGGTGACGAGGTGCAGGCGGGAGCGCCGCACGTTCTCGCGGAATCGACCAATCCCGCGGACCTCGCTCAGATGACGCAAGTTGATGCGGCGTCCACCGGGCAGCGGCTCGCATTCGCACGCTGGATCACGCAGCCCGATTCGCGGGCGGCAGCATTGCTCGCGCGGGTGACGGTCAATCGCTGGTGGCAGCATCACTTCGGTACCGGCATCGTGGCGACCACCGATAATCTGGGTTATTCCGGTGGCACGCCGAGCCATCCCGAATTGCTGGAATTCCTGGCGGGAGAACTCGTCCGTAACGAGTGGAGCGCCAAGTCGATTCATCGGATGATTCTGCATTCGACCGCCTATCGACAATCCAGCGTTCCACGTGCTGATGCCCACCGGGGCGATCCCGATGCCCGGCTGCTGTCGCGATTTCCTCTACGTCGTCTGGATGGCGAGGCGATCCGTGATGCGATGCTCGCGATTTCCGGCGAACTTCATCCACGGATGTTTGGCCCGTATGTACCGACTCAATCCTCGCCCGAAGCCGAAATCATCGTTGCGGAGACGGACGGCACAGGACGCCGACGGAGTGTGTATCTGCAGCAGCGTCGAACGCAGGTGATAGCATTTCTTGACGTCTTCGATGCTCCCAGTATTGTTTTCAACTGCACGGCTCGCTCCAGTACGACGGTGCCGTTACAGTCGCTTAAGCTTCTCAATTCGGACTTTGTCCGTGCGCGGGCGACGGGTCTGGCCAACTACGTACATCCGACGGTTGATGTCGACCGTGACACGGCTTTGGTCAACGCGTTTCGCACCGCTTGGGGGCGGACGCCCACGGACGACGAACTGGCAGCCGCACAACGATTCCTTGCCGAGCAACCCGCCGAATATGCGGAACAGCCCAACGCCAGTGATGCCGCATGGATTGATTTCTGCCAGATGCTGCTCGCCAGCAACGCGTTTCTTTATGTCGATTGAGGGAAATTAGAACCATGAGCGCCGCAGAGCAAGCGTTACCTCATCGTCGTGCGTTCCTTGGCCAATCTGTCGGCGGTGTCGGGCTGTTGGCGCTGTCGCACCTGCTGCAGCAAAGCCAGACGCATGCCGCGACCCGTCAGCAACGGCATCCCCACCATGCGTCGAGCGCTGATGCTGTTATCTGCCTGTTCCAGCACGGCGGCCCAAGCCAGATGGACCTCTTCGACCACAAGCCGGAACTGACCAAGCGCCACGGTCAGAAATACGACGGCGACCTTGAAGTCCACTTCAACAATCAGCAGGGCAACGTCCTCGGTTCACCGTTCCAGTTTCACAAGCACGGTGAGTCGGGCCTCGAGATCAGTGAAGTTCTGCCGTATACCGCGCAGATCGTTGATGACATCACGCTGGTTCGCAGCGTCGTGACGGAGTCCGTGGACCATGAAGCCGCGTTGCGATTGATTCACGGCGGCAAGCTGCAGGCGGGTTATCCCACGTGGGGTTCATGGGTGAATTATGCCCTCGGCAGTGCCAACGCGAACCTGCCGGCGTATGTCGTGCTGAGCGATCCCGGTGGCTTGCCGGTGGATGGCGTCCGCAACTGGACTTCCGGATGGCTGCCCGCGGAATATCAGGGAACCGCATTTCGGTCCGGTGATTCCCCCGTCGCGAATCTGCGCACTCCGAAGGAAGTCACGGCTGGTGCTCGACAACGCCAGCTGAAATTCCTGCAGGAGTTGAATCGTGGTCATCTCACACAGTACCCGGGCAACTCGGAACTCGAAGCCCGCATGAATGATTTCGAAGTCGCGGCCCGCATGCAGACCGCCGTCCCGGAATTGATGGATCTGTCACAGGAAACCGAAGCCACGCGGCGGATGTATGGATTGGACAACCCGGCGACCGCCGAGTATGGCGCTCGCTGCATCGTCGCCCGGCGGTTGATTGAGCGTGGCGTGCGATTCGTCCAACTCTTTCTCGCCGGCCAACCATGGGACACACACAGTAAGAATGCCGCGACGTTGAAAACGCTGTGTGGCCGCATCGATCAACCGAGCGCCGCACTCGTGCAGGATCTGAAGCAGCGCGGTTTGCTCGACCGCACGATTGTGCTCTGGGGAGGCGAATTCGGTCGACTGCCGATCTCACAAGGCCCTGACGGTCGCGATCACAATCGCCACGCCAATTCGCTGTGGCTCGCCGGCGGCGGCTTCAAGGCAGGCTTCAGCTACGGAAAAACCGACGATTTCGGTTATCAGGCGGTGGAAAACGCCGTCACCGTGCATGACCTTCATGCCACCTTGCTGCACGCCCTCGGCCT
>DASRYX010000465.1:0-1524 GCA_035686985.1 Planctomycetaceae bacterium
GGCGGCGGCGCGGCCGGTTCGTCGCCGTTCACTTTCAAGCCCGGAGAGCAGCTTGCGTCGCAGCTCGGTGCGGGTTTCAGTGATGCCGTCCACGTGGCCGAGATCTTTCACTTCGAAATCGGGCTGGCTCGGATCGGCTTCAATCACGAACGGAGCGTATTCGGCACCGAGGAAGCCGGGCCCGCCCGCCGACATTGGATGGGGCATGTTGATGTACGCCGGCACTTTGCCGTTGGACCCGAGTTCACGCCCGACGAACGCCCCCAGTGACGGAAAAACATCGTTGGTGGGGATGGGATGCTCGCCGTCGGGGAAGGTCGGACGGCGGCCGGTCATCACGTAGTAATAACCGGTGCTGTGACCGTTATCGGTGTGCGAGTGGCTCCGCACGACGGTGAACTTATCGGTGATCGTCGCACATTTCCGGCAATGTTCGGTGAAGATCACGCCCGGCGTTTTGGTCGCGATGGGATCGAACGGACCGCGGATCTCGACCGGCGCATCAGGCTTGGGGTCCCACATGTCCTGCTGCGGCGGTCCCCCTTCCAGAAAGATGAAGATGCAATTTTTCGCCTTCGCAGTTCGGCTGGCAGACGTGGTGTCCTCCGCGGCGAGCATCTGCGGCAACGACAGTCCGGCGAGCAATCCCGTGGACCCAAGCCGCAACATCTGCCGGCGCGAAACCCCGTCGCAGAACCGCCGCGATGATCGCCCGATCGGCATGTTGAACATGATCACGTTCCAAGTTCTGGCCCCCTCTCCCTCGAGGGAGAGGGCTGAGGGTGAGGCTCACTGCACGTACAAAAACTCTTTGGTGTTGAGGACCGACCACAACACGTCTTCGATGGCCGCGCGGCGGTCTTGTCCGTCGGCGGGAAATGCTTCCCGCAAAAGCGTGCGTTCCTCTGCCGTGGGATAGCGGGACAACGTGGTGAGGAACAGCTCGTCGAGCAGTTCGTCTGTCGTTTGTTTCGATGTCGCCCAGCGGCGTGCCAGACCGTGCTTGTGACTGATTTTCGCGTTGATTTCCGGTGAGTTCAGCAGATGCAGCGCCTGTGTGATACTGGGTTCATTGCTGCGTTCGCACTCGCAGACGCTCGACCGGACCGGGCGGCCGAAGACGCGGAAGAAGTACGACGGCATCCGGTTGTCCCACACTTGAATCGAGCGGTATCCTTCCGGCCAACCGTTGAATTTCTCCGGCACGCCCGTCACCTGCGACAGCGCATCGAGCAGCACCTCTGCGGGCATGGCTTTCGGTCGCGCACGGGAAAAGTTCTGGGTGTCATCCTGATTGCCATCCTTCGGCACCGAACTCAGCTGGTAGGTTTGCGACGCCAGCAAAGTTCGGGTGAACGCCTTCAGATCGTAACGGACTTCGCGAAGGTGCGCGACGAGGGCCTCCAGCAGGGGTTCATTCGTCGCGGGGTTGGTGACTCGCAGGTCATCGATCGGTTCAACCAGACCACGGCCGAAGTAATGCGCCCAGAGCCGGTTCGCAATCGCCCGCGCGAAGTATGGATT
>DASRYX010000466.1:0-23080 GCA_035686985.1 Planctomycetaceae bacterium
GATGTATTGCGGATCGCTGCAGAACAGCATGTCGGACCCGGCGTGGATGGTGTTGTAACCGCCGGCTTCACGGCGATTGATCTGCTGGTTGATCTGATGGCCGTGCAGGTTGTGGGTGAACAGCCGGTTGCGGAAGTCCGCGGGCCAGTTGTCGCCGAGATAGATCATGGTGCCAACGTGGGAATGACCGCCGTAGACATCATTCGATCCGGGCTTTCCCGAACCCCCTTCACCGTGCCCGTACCGTGCTGACGCCAGCAGATAGTTCGCCATCCACGGTCGCCCCGGCATCGCCTGTGCAGAGATGAATGGGGCATAACCGGCATTCACCTGGTTCCAGAAATGACCGCCCTGCATCACGTGAGTCGTGTCGCCCCGGCCCCAGAAGCTGCGACAATACGTCATGAAGATCTGGCCGACCTCGTCGTAATCGAGTCCCCATTGATTGCTGCCGCCATGAGCGAAGACTTCAAAGCGGCACCGCGTGGGATGATACCGCCACACACCGGCGCTCAAGCCGACGCGCTGCTCGTCGGCTGCGCCGGGAATGCCGATTTTCGAAATGTTGAAGACGCCTTGATTGCCGTACAGCCAGCCGTCGGGCCCCCACATGAAGCTGTTGAGCGTCTCATGGGTGTCGGCGTATCCAAAGCCATCGAGCAATACTTCCGGCTCGGAATCTGGGCGGTCGTCGCCGTCGCGATCCGGAATGAACAACAGCTGCGGTGCGGCTCCGACCCAGACGCCGCCGTGGCCGACTTCCATCCCGCTGACGAGGTTCAGACCCTCGGCGAACACCGTGCGGGTCTCAAAGGTGCCGTCGTGATCGCGGTCGGCGAAGATCAGAATCCGATCGAGGCCTTCACCGTCCGGACGTTTCTGCGGATACGAATGGCCCTCCACGACCCACAGGCGGCCCTTTCCATCGAACATGAAGGCCATCGGTTGATGGAGTTCCGGTTCTGCGGTGATCACATCCACGGAAAAACCTTCCGGGACGAACATCTTCGCCGTTGTTTCGGTGCCGGGTTCTACTGCACCGGGTTTCACCGCGTTGGGAACAAGATGCTGCAACAACGGAGAAAACGTTGATCGCCACGCGGTTGGTCGTTCGAGAGTTGCAGGCGGCGTGTCATGGAAGCGGAAGTCATCGAAATTCAGGTGTCCCCAGCCGCCGGAGCTTTCATCGGCCAGATGGATCGCGATCTGTTTCCCCCTCGCCGCACGGAGGTCCACGGCGACGCGCTGCATCTGCTCGCGGTTGCGTCCCGAAGCCGTCGCGATGACGGACTCGTCCTTCCCATCGCCGGCCATTTGAATGACATCGACGCGTGTCGCTGCAGTCTCGCCCCCGGAGACCAGAAAACACCCATACGGATGAGTGACCCGGAAGGGAGTCGACCGCAACGTTCCGGTGCCGGCGTCCTGGACGATCTCATATCCGCCGATAAAGAATTCGCCGTCCTTGTTGCTGACTTGTCCCTGCCAGCGTTGCGAGATTCCGTCGGTCTTCACCGGCTGGCTCTTGAACGCATTACCGGTGGCGGTCCATCCGGCGAGGGTCCCGGTTTCGAAGCCGAGATTCAGCGGCTTGCCGTCGTTTCCTTTCGGCACGACACCCGCGTCCTTCGAATCTGATGGCGATTGCGGTTTGATCCGGAAGGTCGGCAGCCGGGTGTCATCGGACTGGAGCGTTTCGAGCGTGATCTTCCGGAACGCGATCCGGGTCTCGGGACCGCTATGAAGTTGAAACGCCAGCGATCCTTTCAGATCACGCTCGCCGGATTGCTGATCGCGCAGCTCGCTGAACAGCGTTCCGTTCACGAAGATCGAGACGCGATCACCGATGGCCACGATGCGGTAGTCGTTCCATTCCCGTTCTCGAAATAACACCGCGTACTGATGCGCCGGCGCAAACACCTCGATTTGCCGGGTACCATCCGGCGCGATGGCAACGCGGCTGCCGCGTTCCACCAGCAGTGCACGGCCGTGTTCGTCATAGATGCGGCCGAGCCACGTCGCGCCCATGTCGAGGTCGGCCTGATAGCCCGAAACATGGTCCACGTTGTCGACCTGACAACGGAACTGAATGCCGGAATTCGCAGCCGGGAGCCCGGTCAGCTTGAACTGCAGTTGCAGGTCAAAATCCGCGAGTTCTCCGTTTCGCCAGACAAGCCATGTGTTCTTCCCGAGCGTCTGTCCCTTCGGAATCTCCCCGATGATTGCGCCGTCTTCGACGCGCCAGAATTTAGGGTCGCCTTCCCATCCAGCGAGAGTCGCTCCATCAAACAGCGGGATGCCACGATCGGCCGCGTGGGCGTTTTCAACTGCTCGACTCCCAACGCTCAGCAACAACAGCATGACGGTCGAACGAATGATCGCCGGGCAATCGAACATGCCAGGAACTCCGGAAGTGAATCGAGATGACGGCGACGATTGTAATGTCGTCCGTCGGAGCGAACGAGCCCTACGTGAGCCGAGGAAGAAGGCGCCCGTCAGCGTTAGTCACGTTGCCGCAGCTGGATTAGACCGATGACGACCTCTGCCATTGGCATCCAATATTGCGGGCTTTAACGACACTGTGGGTTAAGCGACATCTTGGAAGGTCATCCGTAGTGCCTATAATGATGAGTAGAAACACTTGCCGTTTTATTTTTGCAGCACAGCCGCTACGACCGGACGTCAAGCCGCGGAAATCGGCCTGCATTCCGTTGGACGGGCTGATCGCCGTGACCTAGCGTTGAACACGGTCATGAGGCCGTCGTGTTCTCCCCTGCATGTGCTGAAAGGACCATCATGTCCCCACACGTTGTCGTCTGTGATGACGAAGCTCATATCACCCGGGTTATCGCGCTTAAGCTCGATCGCGCGGGATTCGAAGTCCACACGGCGAGCGATGCCGAAACCGCGTGGGAATTGATTGAACGCACTCAGCCGTCGCTGGTGATCACGGAAGATTATCTCTCCGGCACCAGCGGCTGGGATCTTGTCGAGCGCCTGCGCTCGACGCCGGAAACCTTCGACACACCCTGCATCATGATGACGGGGCACCCGAATTCACTCTCCGTAGCGTGGGAGAACGCCGAAGAGTGGAACGTTCAAGCCGTCGTCGCTAAACCGTTCAGCATGCGTTCGCTGGTGATGCTGGCGAAATCACTCGTGCCGACATCGCCGGTCCGCGTTTAATCACCCATCGAAGGGTGGCTGGGTCGGAGTCCGCGACGACCCTAGGAGACCATGCTGTTTTTTCTGGGGCGGCGAAGACTTCGCCCCAGCCACCCAAATAGAAATAAAGACGCCGGCGTGATTGTGATCACGCCGGCGTCTTTATTTCTGCAAAGCGTAAACGGTTTTACGCTGCGGCACGCACGGGCATCGGGATGATGTTCGGCTGATCGCCGCAGCAGGCCGTCAGGAATTCCTGGAAGATCTGCATATCGAGCGCGGATGAGGTTTCGTCTTCGGGATGCCATTGCACGCCGAGACAGAACCACCGCGGATCAACTGACTCAAAGCATTCGACCACGCCGTCCGACGCCTTCGCGGATACTTTGAACTGCGGCGCGAGGTGCTGCACCGCCATGTGGTGATCGCTGTTGACGCGGATTTCGCCGGGGCCGTAGATATCCCAGCAGCGCGTCCCTTCGATGATTTCGATGATGTGGCGGTTGTGCTTTTCCACCGGGTCGCGGTGATGCAGCGCCTTCGGCACTTCTTCGGTGACGTGCTGGAACAACGTGCCGCCGCAGACGACGTTCAGCGTCTGCATGCCGGCACCGATGGCGACGATCGGCATGCGCATTTCGACGGCCATCTTGCACAGCCGGCGATCGAATTCTTCACGGCGGACCGGCATCGGCCGCGTGTGCGGATGGGGTTGCATGCCCAGCTTCACCGGGTCGAGATCCTGCGTGCAGCCGGCGAGAACCAATCCGTCGCACATCTGCAGCGTCTGCTTCAGATCGGCGTCACTGGCCAGCGGCGGAACGAGGAGCGGCAAACCGCCCGCGGCCGTGATCGAATCGTAGTATCCCGTGTTGAACCAGCTCAGGGCAGCGCCATCCTTCTTCGTCGGACGGAAGTCGCCATTGATCGCAATCACCGGCTTCGATTTCTGCATGCGTTGACATCCTTTTCTTGCCCGGCCACATCCTTGTGCCGGAGTCGAACCGAAAGACCGAATCCGGAAGATCTGCCCCCGGAAACAACCGTTCCCCCCTCGTGGAACGACATCAGGCTCGTCAGAAAGAGCACGAATGGTCAGAATGGGAGGGCGTGAGGATCACGAAAGTGTCCTGCAACCATCCATGGTTCTGGCACCCGATTCCTTCAGGTGGACGCTGCCGGTTGGCAACGTCGCCTCCCGCGAGCGGCAGAGACTGCCGAAGCGGTTGACTTTGCAGACTGTAAGGATTGCGACGGCGGCCGTCAAAGAAAGTGATCATTTTGGGCCACCGCGCCGGCTGAGCCACGAGATGTTGTGGTTGACGTGGTTGCTCCAATCATCGTTGGGAGTGGTAAATCGATGCGTGTAGCTTGGCTGTGATTGTCGTAATGTCTTTCTTGCAGATGGATTAAGGCGTTTCAATGTCGTCTGGAGAGCCTGTCAATCTCGTTTTCGAGCAGCTCTGGCACTCCGAAGAGGACACTGCTGCCACCGGGCAGGCACTCGCCTCGCTCTTGCAGCCGGGTGATGTGATCGCGCTCGTCGGTGACCTCGGTGCGGGCAAAACGCGGTTCGTGCAAGCCGTTGCCAAGGGGCTCGACGTCCCTGACGAAATGGTTCACAGCCCGACGTTCACGTTGATCCATGAATATCGCGGACGCCATCCACTCCGGCACTGTGACGCCTACCGGCTGAAGAACTCCGATGAATTCACGGACCTCGGGCTCGACGAACTCTTCGGCGAAGACGGCGTGGCGTTCGTCGAATGGGCCGACCGTGTCGCTGAGTTTATTCCGCGTGATCATCTGCGGATCGAACTCACCGTCGCGGGAATCTCCACTCGACAAGCACGCTTTATCGCCACGGGCCAGCGCTCCGCGGAAATCGTGCGGCGGTTATCACTCTTGTAGGGTCCGCTGTGCGGACCGGTTTTCCGGTCATCAAACGAGGATGGTCCGCACAGCGGACCCTACTTCACCACCGTGCGTTGCAGCAGTTCCACGAGCGTGCGGACGTACGCACCAGTGGCACCGGCTTCACGATGCGGCTTGTTGCCGGACGCGAACGCAGGCCCGGCGATATCGAGGTGCACCCACGGCTTTCCGCCGACGAATCGCTGCAGGAACTTTGCGGCGGAGATCGCCCCGCCCCAGCGCCCGCCGGTGTTTTTGATGTCCCCGATGTCCCCCTTGATGAGCTCGTCATAAAGGTCAAACATCGGCAATTGCCAAAGTTGTTCGCCGGTGGCTCGGGCCGCTGTGAGGACCTGATCACACCAGCCTTGATCGTTCGTCATCGCGCCGGCGACATCTTCTCCCAGGGCGACAACGCACGCGCCAGTCAGCGTGGCGAGATCCACAATCCGATCCACGCCTTGATCGACGGCGTAACTCAACACATCGGCGAGTACCAGCCGGCCTTCTGCATCGGTGTTGAGAACTTCAATCGTCACGCCGTTCCGCGCGGTGAGAATGTCGCCGAGCTTGAACGCGTTGCCGCCGATCATGTTTTCGACGAGACCCATCAGGCCGACCACGTTCACCGGCAGCTTGAGCCGGGCTATGGCGACCATGGTGGCGAGCACTGTCGCCGCTCCGGCCATGTCGCATTTCATTGTCAGCATGGAGTCCGTCGGCTTGAGCGAGAGTCCACCGCTGTCGAAGGTCACTCCTTTTCCGACGAGCGCGATGGTTGGCTGGCCGGCAGCGCCGCCGCGGTACGTCAGTTTCACCATCCGCGGGGGTTGCGGGCTGCCTTGGGCAACGGCGAGCATCGCCCGCATCCGCTCCTGCACCAGCCGCGGCTGATCCCAGACTTCGCACTCCAGGCCGTGGGTCTTCGCCAGTTGCGACGCTTGTGCAGCGAACGCAACCGGAGTGATTTCCGCCGGCATGCGGTTGACCAGATCGCGCGCGAGATTCATCGCCTGGCCGAGAATCTCTCCCCGCTGGGCCGCCGCCTGGATATCCGCAGTGACCGGCGAGGACGTGACGACCGTTAGCGCCGCCAGCGGATGCCGGCCGCGTTCGGTTTTGTAGAGATCCTGTCCAACCCCGGCAAGATGACCGGCCTGAATCGCTCCGGCGACAAAGTCCGCAGGCGAGATCGCTCCGGTGTCCTGTGCGGGCACCATCACGGCGACACGCAGATTGGCTTTATCGGTGACGGCCCGCAGCGCGGTCATCCACGCGCGATCGATTGTTCCCGCCGACCAGTTCGCGCTGTTGCCCAGACCCGTGAGCAGCACGCGCGGCGTCGCACCGGTGAGTCCTCGCAACGCGAGCAGTGAGCCCAGTTTCGTCGGCAAATCGCCCGCGGCGTCGAGGCGGGCCAGAATGCCCCCCAGTGCAGTGTCGAGGCTCTTCAGCGGCTCGGACCAGACCACGGGGTCGGACAACGGGACAACGACCCAATCCGCCGACACCTGTGACCATGGACTTTGGACAACCGCCGATTCCATCGCATCCCTTTTCGACCAGAACGTGCCGCTGCGCCGACTCCGGGCAACGCGGACGGCCATTTCAGCGGGTTCCCGCACGTCACTCAAGCCTGCGGCCTGATTTCTCAAAAGCGGTACGTTCCATCGTCCCGCGGGGCGGGAGCCGCGCACCGTGAGATCACTCCGGTTATCCTGATACCGCGCATTGTGGACTCGAACTGCGGGAGAACAGGCTGATGTTCCGGGCAATGATGGCGGTTTGCTTACTCACGGTCTCAGCGAGCGGCGCAGAGACCTTGCGGATCGGTGTGGCCGAAGTCGAGATCACGCCGCCGACCGGTTTCCCGATGGCGGGGTATTACCACGAACGCCTCGCAACGGGGACACGCGATCCGCTCAAGGCGAAGGCGATTGTCTTCCTCAGTGATCAGGCGCAGGCCGCGTGGGTGGTGGCGGATCTCACCGGCATCGCGGTCGATCTTTCGCATGCCGTGCGAACAAAAGCCGCGCAGGGGACGGGTATCCCGGCGGAACACATTATCCTTTCGGCGACGCATTCGCACACCGCGCCGGATTACACGAAATCGCTGTACGAGTTGCTCGGCAAAGCCCCTTCGACGCCGCGGACGGAGTACGCCGCGAAGTTGATTGACGGAATCGCCGCAGCCATTGCGAAAGCCCACGCTGCGGCCGTCCCCGGGCAGATTCTCGCCGGATCCGCACAGCAGGAAACGCCGGTTTCGTTCAATCGCCGGTTTCTCCAGCGCGATGGCAGTGTCCGCACGTGGGTGGGGTTAAAGCATCCGGAAACCGTGCGCGCCGCGGGGCCGATTGATCCCGAACTGGGTCTCGTTCGCATCAATACGACCGACGGCAAGCCGCTGGGCGTGCTGAGCAACTTCGCGCTTCATCTCGATACCGTCGGCGGCCAGCAATGGTGTGCCGACTATCCTTACGGCATCGAGCAGGCCCTGCGAACGGCGCTGAAATCGGATGTCGTTTCGATCTTCGGAACCGGTTGCTGCGGAGATATCAACCATGCCGATACAACGAGTCCGCAGCGATTGACCACCGTCGAGATTGGGAGTTCGCTCGGTGAAACGGCCGTCCGCGGATTAGAGACGCTCACGCCGGTCGAAGCCCCACGGCTGCAGGTGCGTCGCGCTGTTGTCCCGTTGCCGTTGCAGGAAGTGTCCAAAGCGGAAGCCACACAGGCGCTGCAGTTGGTCCGGGCGATCCAGAAAGGCGAAAAGGTCGAGTTTCTGAACCACGTGACGGCGTACAAGCACCTGTTCCTCGATCGTCTCCGGGACAAAAACGCGACGGACGAAGCGATCCCGTTTGTCTCGCTGGGGCTCTCGCACCAATGGAACGGCATCGGCGACGAGCTGCCAGTCGAAATTCATGTCATCACACTCGGCAGCGAAGTCGCCATTGTGACGCTCCCGGGCGAGGTTTTTGTCGACCTCGGCCTGGCCATCAAACGGGCTTCCCCTTTCCGGACGACGTTCGTCGTGGAACTCTCGCAAGCTGTGGAGACGATTTACATTCCCACGCGCGCCGCAGTCGCGGGCGGCAGTTATGAAGTGACGAACTCCACCGTCCAGCCGGGTTCCGGCGAACTGCTCGTCGAAGCCGCAATTCACCTGCTGCGGGAATCGGCGAGTGCGGTCACCACAAGCAAGTAAATCTGTCTACCAGCCCGCAGCGCGAGCAAGGGATTCCAACGGATTCAAGAATGAATCCCTGGCTTGCGCTGCGGGCTGGTGGGTTGTCGTGTGAAGAGCTCTTAACCCTCCGAATTGACGCTGCCTTTCCCAGTCCGTAACGTGCGGTTTTGCGATGGGATCACGATGCGTCGACTTGCCGCGGAATTCTTTGGAACGTTTGCGCTGGTTTTCGCCGGAACCGGGGCGATCGTCATTAACGATGTCTCGGGCGGTGCGATCACCCACGTCGGCATTGCGTTGACATTTGGGCTGATCGTGCTGGCGATGATCTATGCCATCGGTGACGTGTCGGGATGCCATCTCAACCCCGCGGTGACCCTCGGGTTCTTCACGGCCCGCCGATTGGAGGGACGATGGGTCCTTCCGTATCTGTCCAGCCAATGTTGCGGGGCACTCCTGGCCAGCATGACTTTACGAATCCTGTTTTCATCGCATCCAACCCTCGGAGCGACAGTGCCCGCGGGAAGTCCGTGGCAGTCGTTTTTGCTGGAATTCATTCTCACACTGATGCTGATGTTCGTGATCCTGAGCGTTTCCGCCGGGGCGAAAGAAAAGGGGCTGATGGCCGGTGTGGCAGTCGGCGCGGTCATCGCATTGGAAGCGTTGTTTGCGGGACCGATCAGCGGGGCTTCGATGAACCCGGCCCGCTCCCTTGCGCCGGCACTGGTCTCACTGCGAATGGAATCTGTCTGGATCTATCTACTGGCACCGGTGCTGGGAGCCGTTGCAAGTATCGGAGTATTCCGCAGCATCCATGCGCCCGCTGAAGGCGGCGACGCCGGAGCGAAGGAGGCCTGCACGTGAAAACGGTGTTGTTCGTCTGTGTCGAAAACTCGAATCGCAGCCAGATGGCGGAAGCCTTTGCGCGGATTCACGGTGCAGGCCATGTGACCGCCTACAGTGCCGGCTCACGTCCCTCGGGAAAGGTCAATCCGAAAGCCGTTGAGGCGATGCAGGAACTCGGCTATGACCTTACGGCGCATGCCTCTAAAGGGTTGGAAGCCTTCAACGGAACGGCCGTCGACGTCGCTGTCACCATGGGCTGCGGCGACGAATGCCCGCTGGTTCTTGCTGACCGCCGAGAAGACTGGCAGATTCCGGATCCACGCGACATGACCCCGGAAGAATTCCGCGGCGTGCGCGATCTGATCGAATCCAAAGTGAAAGCGTTGATCGCCTCCCTTACGAAGCCGGCGTAGCACCCACGGTGGCCGGGGCGCGGACTCCGGCGAAACCGTACCGCTTTTCGCCGGTTCTCCGGCGGGATACACTGATTGACTTCGGACTCCTTTGGCAATCTGGTTCAGCGAGGTCGGCGGTGGCGGTCATTGTGCAGAAGTTCGGCGGAAGCAGTGTGGCGGACGCCGATCGAATCCGGAATTGTGCCCAGCGGATCGTGGCGGCGAAACGGGCTGGTCACAAAGTGGTCGCGGTCGTTAGCGCCCGGGGCGACAAAACCGACGATCTGATCGCCCTCGCCAAGGCCATCACCGACAACCCGCCGCCGCGTGAAATGGACATGCTGCTGGCTACCGGTGAACAGGAAGCGGTCGCCCTGATGGCAATGGCCGTCCGCGAAATGGGTGAAGACGCCATCAGCCTCACCGGTTACCAGATGGGGATCAAGACCGACTCGACCTTCACCAAAGCCCGCATTCAGGAGATTAAGCCGGATCTCATGCGGGCCGCTCTCGATGCCGGGAAGATTGTGATCGCCGCCGGTTTTCAGGGTGTGGACCGGGATCTTAACATCACAACGCTCGGCCGTGGCGGCAGCGATACCACGGCGACAGCGCTTGCCGCAGTGCTGGAAGCCGATGTCTGCGAAATCTACACCGATGTGGAAGGCATCTTCACGACCGACCCGCGGGCCGTGAAATCTGCCCGCAAACTGCCGCGGATTTCCTATGACGAGATGCTCGAACTGACAAGTCTCGGCGGCGGCAAGATGCACTCGCGGTCGATTGAGTTCGCAAAGAAATATCGCGTCGTGCTGCAGGTGCGGCCGTCATTCAACGACGGCGAAGGAACGCTCATTGCACCGCAACAGGATGGCGAACTTGCCGCCGTGAGTGGCGTCGCGCTGGTCAAGAACGAGGCGATCGTCAGCCTGCGTGATCTTCCCGACCGCCCGGGCGTGCTGAGCGCGATCTTCGCCCGCATGGCCGATCGGAAGATTCCGATTGACATGGTGATTCAGGACATTGGTACGAGGGGGGTTGCCGATGTCTCGTTCACCGTGCCGCAGGACGATCTCGCCGAAACGCTCACCGCCGCGGAAGAAGCCGTGCAGGCCCTCGGAGCCGGCACAGTCCAGCATGGCACGAACGTCTCGAAGGTTTCGGTCGTCGGTGCCGGCATGCGGACTCACACCGGAATCGCGGCGCAGATGTTCCGTGCGCTCGCCGATGCGAAAGTCAACATTGTGATGATCACCACCAGCGAGATCAAAATCTCGGTGCTGGTGAACCGCGATCAATCCGTCGCGGCGCTGAATGCCGTGCATGCGGGTTTTGCGCTGGAGCAGGAAGTGGCTCCGAAGCCGCAGATCGGCTGCAGGCCGGATGAATCCATCACACCGCGACTGCCGCGCGAGCAACTGGAGCGCGACGTGGTCTCCCGCTTGGCGAGCATGGAGGACATCGTCGTCAGCGAGGTGCTGCTCGATCAACGACAATCCCGCGTGACCGTCCGGCACGTCGCCGATCAGCCCGGCGTCGCTGCGGAAGTCTTCGCCGCGGTCGCCGAGGGGGGCGTGATGGTCGACATGATCGTCCAGGACAGCAGTCGCGCGCAGCAGGCCGATCTGTCGTTCACCGTCCCGCGGCAGGATCTGGAGCGCTGTCTACTGCTGTTGCGAGAGTTGATCGCCGATTGGCCGGGGGCGGAACTCAGCTACGACAAAGACATCGCGCTGTTAACAGTGCTGGGAATCGGTCTGCGAAGTCACACCGGTGTGGGCGACAAGATGTTCCGGGCGTTGTCCGCGGCCGGGGTCAACGTGCAGATGGTGAACACGAGCGAGATCCGCATCGGTGTCGTCGTCAGCCCGCAAGACGGCGAGAAAGCCCACGCGACGCTGCTCGAAACCTTCGCGCTCTCCAATTCTTGATTGCCGTGGAAGCCCAGCCTTTCTTAAGGCTGGGTCTCTTCTCGCGCGATCCACTCCAGCAGCGATATCAGCTCCGCAGAAAACTTACTCCGCGGCATAACCTGATCAAACCCCGCCTCGCGCGCGGCCTGCAGGTTCGCCGTGTGCACATGCGGCCCGAACGCCAGCGTCTTCGGTCGTGACGCAGTCGGCAGCGTCGCGATCAGGTCCACCGGAGCGATATCGCCCGCCAGATCCAGAATCACGCCCCGTACGGTTCCCTTCGCCAGATGATCACGCAGGGCGTCGACCGTCATGGCCATGGCGCACGGCCACCCGCGCGCCGTCGCCGTTCCCGTCACCTGGCTCCCGAAAAACAGGTCTTTGGTGACGATCACAACGACCGGCGAGGCGGATGGCGGGGGCGGGCTGAGCTGCAACATTCAAGAGAGACTTTTAAGGATCGACGGGAACGGAAAACGGCAACTTGTTTGGATGTTCGCTCTCTTTACCGATGAAGACCCGCTTCGGCATCGGCTTTTCGCCAATATTGAGGTCCAGCTGCAGTTCACCGGTCTGGTCTTTGACAACAGTGAAATCGAAGCCGTCGAACGAGCCGCTGGTGTGAATGTCGAATTCAATCTTCCTACGGTCGGCGTCGACGCTCCAGCGATCGGCGTTCTTTCCTTTGGATTCCAGCCCGATGGGGCGGAGTTGTCCGAAGGCGCCTTTCGTTAATTCAACAGACCCCGTGAAGTGGACGAACACTTTTTCCTTCGCGGCGGTTCTCAGATGCCATCCCTGTGCATCGAGCCACAGATAGTAACGCGGCGGCTGGTTGACGAGCTTGCCCTCGCGGGCATCGGCCGGCTGTCCCTTGGGATTGATCTTTCCGTCATCGGCGCCCCAATGCACCGATGGATACGCGGCTGCCAGCATCACTCCGAAGAAGGAACCCGCTAGCGTTGTCGACCAGAATCGATGTCGCATGGTCGGGCTCCTGTCGAACTGCTCTCCGACTTTCTGCTGGCTTAACACTCACCGGCGGCTAGCACCGTGCCGCTTACAATTCCTACAGTGGGGCGCGGTGGAAATGGACGTGCTTCCAAGTTCCGGACTGTTTCTGCCAGACGCGGGTTTCCAGAGCCGCGACGGAAACCGGAGCGCCGCTGCCGTCGAGCTTCTGCACGACGCGAACGTAGCTTACAACCGCTGCGTCACCCATCACGCGGACGTTCGGCGAAGCAATCGTCGATTGCTTCGGAGCGTTCCCGCGCGGCAAATCGAAGTAAAACTTGTGGAACGGTAACCCGGCGATGAGCTGGCCGCACGCCTCGGGTTCGAAACAGGTGATGGAGGCATCGCACATCGCGGCATAGGCGTCCCAGTCGCCCGCATCGATCGCTTTCAGCAGCCGGTCACTCAACGTCAGCAGGTCCGATTCCACAGCGGCCACGGTCAGTCTCCAGGTTCTGATTTCAAGGTGACTGCAGGCGATTCGCGCCCGCAGCGTGCGTTCTAAAGATAGCGGAAGTCCCAGTCTTTCGGGAAGGTTCGCGGCCAAAAGTTGCCGCGTGGCCTCTAGGCAACGCTGTCTGAGCGAATTATGATGCGGGGTTGCCGACCAATGGATCACCAAGGTCCGTTGCCTTACCTGCCTGACGGCCGCCCACGGTCGTCTCTTGAGTGCTGCCTCAAATGCTATTGATTGCGATTCGAGTGATGTACGCCTTCATCTGCGCCGGCGCGATTGCGTCGCTTGTGCAGCCAGGCAACTCGCTCCCCCCGCTCCTGGCAGAACACCCGTTCGCGACGTTCGTGGGACTGCTGCTGATTACTCAGCTGGTGACGGTCATCGATGTGATCCTGCCCCGCAAACGGCTGGACCTGATTTCCTCGATCTATTTCGGGCTGCTGATTGGCACCCTGCTGACGTACCTGCTCAATCTCGCGCTGGGGCCGGTGTTGCCGGGCGAACTCCGGACGGTGGTCATCAGCCTGATCGCGATCGCCTTGCCGTATCTCTGTATTTCGTTCCTGATTCAGACCAAGGACGATTTCCGTTTCGTGATTCCCTACGTGGAATTTGCCAAGGAATTGAAGGGCGGGCGACCGCTGATTCTCGATTCCAGCGCACTGATCGACGGCCGGATCGGCGACATGATGGACACGAAAGTCTTCGATACCGAACTGCTGGTGCCGAGCTTTGTGCTGAGCGAAGTGCAGGATATCGCCGACAGTAACGACAAGATGCGTCGCACCCGCGGCCGTCGCGGTCTCGATGTGCTGGCCAAGTTGCAGCAGAACCCGAAAGTCGAGATCCGGGTGTATGAAGTGAAGGGCGACGACGTCGAAGGCCAGACCGTCGATCAGCGGATTGTTGCTCTGGCGAAACGCCTCGCCGGTCGTGTCGTGACCAACGATTTCAACCTGAACAAAGTTGCCAGCGTGCAGGGCGTGGATGTCATCAATCTGAATGACGTCGCGAATTCGCTGAAGCCGCGGTATCTGCCGGGCGAGATCATGCGGATCCGCGTGATGCGGGAAGGCGAATCGATCGGCCAGGGCGTCGGCTATCTCGACGACGGCACGATGGTGGTCTGCGAGCAGGCTTCGAGCATGGTCGGCAAGGAAATCGAAGTCACGGTGACCAGCGTGCTGCAGAATAGCGCCGGCCGCATGATCTTCGGCCGAATGGCGAACGCTCCGGTCGCCACGGGCTATGCCACCCGGTAATGAACGATGGCAGAAGCCCGGCATTTCCGTGGGGAGCCGGGCTTTTCTATCTGGGGCTGCCGCCTTCATGGCTCGATTCCGCTAGCCGACGCGTCATCTGCAGGCGCGGGGCCGACGGGTTGAGATTTTTCCGGCTTCCTCGGGAGGTCGCTCGGGGAGCGAAACGTGATACAGTTCCCGTCAGCCGCACATGAATTCCATGTCGGAGAACCGGTCCCAATCGAGTGAAGGAGTCTGCAATGCGCCATGCAGTCAGCGTCGTTGGGGGATTCGCCTTAAGTCTTTTCATTGCATCCATGGACGCCTGGAGCAGCGAGGAAACCATCCCGCTGGACCAGTTGCCCAAGGCCGTCTCCGCGGCAGTCAAGAAGCGGTTCCCGAAGCTCGAAATGACCGAAGCCGCTAAAGAAGAAACCGACGGCAAGACGGTTTACGAAGTGACTGTCAAAGAAAATGGTAAGAACATCGACGTCACGCTCACTCCCGAGGGGGTCATTACAACGATCGAGAAAGAGATCGCCGCGAAAGATCTTCCGAAAGCCGTGTCTGACGGCGTTGAAAAGAAGTACCCTAAGGCCACCTACAAGATCGTCGAATCAGTCACCACCGTCACTGATGGCAAAGACAAGATCGCCTATTATGAGGTGCTGATCGTCACCGCTGACAAGAAGCGGATGGAGGTCGAAATCAACCTCGACGGCACGATTAAGCACGAAGAAGAGAAGACGGACGAGAACTGACTTCGTGGCGTGCAGTTTTCGCGCAGCAGGTCCAAAACAGAAGCCCGTCATCGCGACGATGCCGGGCTTCTGTGCTCTCTCAACTCGGAACTCTCAACGGTCAGCTTACTTCGCGGCGTCCCACCACCAGCGACCGGCGGGTAGTTTCGGCGTGTTGGCCTGCTTGGCGACGGCCGTCAGCTGCGGGGCTTCTTTCGCGAGGTTCGGATCTTTGACGACGGCGACCACATCGGCTCGCACGCCCCCGGCAACCTGCACGACCACATCACGACCGTTGTAAACCTTGTGGTTCACAACCGAGTCAACTTCCTTCGGCACGGCATAGATCGCGGGCTGATAGGTTCCGTTGTTCGCGAACGTGCCAAGATCCCACGCGGCCCGATCGGCCAGGCGTTCGTGCCGGATCAACGCGGCGACCAGCGCCATGTCGAACACGTTCTGCATATCGGCGAAGACCATATCACGATCGGCCAGTTTGCCGTAGTTCTGTGTGAAGTTCTCGGCAAACTGACGGTTCAACGGTTCCGATTGTCCCGTCGGCAGATGCTTGCCGTCGGCGGTCAGCATCTGGTTTTCCGACTGGCACAGCACCGACGAACCCACGATTTCGAACGCCCCGCGGTCCGGGCTGTGCGTCACGGCGTCGTACTTCATCGAGAGCCACCACCGCAGCGCTTCCATTGGCGGCGGGTTCTTCTGCATTCCCTTCGGCAGCAGATCGAAGTAACTCGGAATCTCCTTGCCGGCGTCGAGCTTGTCGATGCCGATCAGCTTCATGCGGTAGTCCGCTTCGACGATCACACGGGCTACACGGCTGTCGCCGGGCACACCCCACACGACGATGTCCTGCTGCCCGAGCTTTTTCTGCAACTGGTTAACCCAGCTCCGCACACCGGCACCAGCGCTGAGCGGGCCCTTCGCCTGCGACTGCTGGGCAAACGCCTGCAGCGATTTGACATTCTCTTCCCGCGTGTTGATCGAGCAGCCGAAGTCGGCTTCGTTGCGGGTGAAGGTCCGCAGCACCGTGACGAAGTCGTCGAGTTGCAGCGTCGGACGCTTGGAAGAGACGCCGAGCGGCTGTCCCTGAGCGTTGTATTGCCAGGCTTCCGCGGGACCGCCGACGATGATGTCGCCTTCATCTTTATCGAGGAAGACATACTGGATTTTCGACAGACCGGCCAGTTGCATCATCGATTCGGGAACGGCGAGTCCGTCGGCAAGGCGACGGGCCACTTCGCGTTCCAACCGGGCGAGCGAGACCAGCCGCATGGAACTCGTTTGAGCCATGTCGGTGTTGAGGTCCGCTTGACGCACGCCGTCCTTGAGGGCGGCGAGCTTACCGGTGGTGTCGGTGGACAGCACGCGGTTCAGCATCTGCTGCGGCGAGACGCGCACCCCGGTGGGGAACGGAGTCATCGTGCCGCCGACGCCGTCAACGAGTTCCCATTGTCCGGACGTGTTTTCCTGGATCAACTGCATCAGCGACGAGAAGTCGGCAATGACGCCGCCCCCGGCGAGCGATTGTTCCTGTGTTGCACGGTTCTGGGCTTCGGTGCGGGCCTGATCATTGCTGATCCGCTGACGCGTGGCCCGGGCCGATTGTGTCGCGCCGGTTCCCTGTTGCGCCGCAGCGATTTGTCGTAGCAACTTCGCCTGTTCGGCGGGGTCGACAATCGCGGCGGCTTGCTCGGCGGCAGGACCAAACTCTCCCGCAGCAAGATGGGCTAACGCCCGGGCGGCGGGATCGGCCTCAGCCGCAAAGACTCCCGACGCGCTGGCCAGCAGCAGCGTGGCGCTGCACAAACGAAGCCAACGTTGACCGCGAACCATCTTCATTCTCCCACGCGAACCGCTGGAAAGATCAAACGGTGACGGGGACCGCTTTCGCGATCATCCCGCTGAAATGCTGAACGATAAACGGCCCGAAGAATCTACAGAGATTTCCGCAACGGGCGAAATAGTTCCGTTCATAGCATCGTCCTCGGGGAGGGCAACGTCAAGAAGTTTACGGCAAAAACCGCCGTTCCTCAGCACCTCGATGCCGATTCCGCATGCAACGGGCAAACCCGCTAGAATGCTGGTACAACGCTTCCGTAGTCGTGGGCGGTGAACAAGTCGCAACACGCGCGCTTTCGCTAGATGGAAAGGTCGCCGAAGAGCGGAGAGTCGAGTGTCGAGAGTCAAGAGCCAGACGAAGAGGCATTTCCAACGCGGAGAGCTTTCTCCAGTCGCGTGTGATTGCCCTCTCCGTGTCGTAAACTCTTATCTGGCTCTAGGCTCTTGACTCTTCGCTCTTGACTCACCATGCCTGAACTTCCTGAAGTCGAAACGATGGTTCGCCAGATTCGGCCGCATGTGGCGGGGCGGAAGATTCTCTCGCTGCGGGCCTGCCGGACGAAGTGCCGACCGATCAGCATCACGCCCGGATTGAAGACCATTGCCGCGCGTGTGAAAGACCACACGGTGGCCGCGGTGCGACGGCTCGGCAAGCGGGTTGTGCTGGATCTGACGGATGAATCGAATCTGGTGATTGAACCGCGAATGACGGGGCTGATGCTCCTCACCGATCCGCCGGACGTGCATCACCTGCGACTCGAGTGGCTGCTGGATGGTTCCGGTGAGTACTCGCGATTATGGTTCTGGGATCAGCGCGGCCTTGGCACGCTGCGGTGGTATCAACCCGGCGAACTCGCGAGTGCGCTCGGCAGCCATCGGCTCGGCCCCGATGCGCTCGCACTGACCGTTGATGACTATCGGCGCGTGTGTGGTTCGACGGCGCGGCCGATCAAAGTCGCGCTGCTTGATCAGAAGCTGATCGCTGGCATCGGCAATTTGTATGCGAGTGAAATCCTGCACCTCGCGAAGATTCATCCCGAAGCGCCCGCGAAGTCGCTTACCGTGCGGCAACTGCAGCGGTTGCTCGCCGCCACGCAGGAGATCCTTGAAATCGCGATTCGCTACGAAGGCAGCACGCTCGGCGACGGCACCTATCGCAACGCGCTGAACAAAGCCGGCGGTTATCAGAACGCCCACCGCGTGTACGATCGCGAGAACCAATCGTGTCCGACGTGCAACAAGTCCGTCATTATCCGCATCGTGCAGGCCCAACGCAGCACGTTCTATTGTGTCCGTTGTCAGAAGTGAGATTGTAGGGTCCGCTGTGCGGACCAGCATCGTTGGGAAGACGGTCCGCACAGCGGACCCTACATTACAGAAACATCCATGTCCGCGGCGCAGGCGAAACTGCTGTTGCAGGTGATCCACACCGACCGGGAATCTCAAAGAACCGACGCGGGATGGGTGACGAAGTGCCTGTTCTGCCGGAAGGCGCTCGTGCTGTCGCTCGACGGAAAACATCGAGGCGGGGCCTCACTGGAGCACATCGTCCCGCGGAGCTGGTTCGATCATCGTGCCGCCGCCGATCTGATCGCCGCGTTCGACGGTCCGAATGATCTGCGGAACCTCGCCCTTGCCTGCCGGAGCTGCAACTCCGGCAAGGGGAGCGGGCATGATGCGAATGGGCCACTGGATTTCCGGGCACGCGAAATCGTGACCGCGCTGCTGCAAAAGCGTTGGGACCGTTTCGTATCTCCGGTGGGAGAATGAGGGGCGAATGCACCGTCGATGGTGGCTGGCGATGGGCGGAAATGTCGGTGATGTCGCTGCGACGTTGTCCGCGGCCGAATCTCAACTACACGCCCATCCGCAGATTCGCGTGGTATCGACCAGTCGACGTTATCAAACCGCACCGGTCGGTGCTGAGGCGGGGGCATCGTTCGTCAATTCGGCAGTCGAAATCGAATCGGACCTCGACCCGCATGCGCTGCTGGAGTGCACGCAATCGATCGAGAACGGTCTGGGACGAGTTCGCACAATTCATTGGGGGCCGCGGACGCTGGATATCGACCTGCTGTTCACCGATCCCTCGTTTGTCATGGCGATGCCGCGACTGACGTTGCCTCACCCCCACTTGTGGTATCGACGATTTGTCCTTGAGCCGCTGTGCGATCTCGCTGCTGGCATGGTCATTGCGCCCTATCAACACACTGCCAGTGAACTCGCTTCCCGATGGCGAATGCCCGACTGGCGCGTCGGAGTGCACTCATCCGTTGCCGGCGTTTCGCAGGATTCTCTCGTCCATGCTGTCTCAAAGCGTTTTCCGTCGCGTCGAATCATGCCGTGGACGCCCGGTCAACCCCGTCCCGAACTGCTTGCACTTATGGGTGAAGTCGCGGACGTGTCACCACCCTTTCTCACCCTTCACGATGACGTTCCCACGGCCACACAAGCGCTGGTTGATGCTATCACCGCGGCGCAGGATCAGCCGGTTCCGATCGATTGATTGGGCGCTTAACAGTAATGCGGCAAAGCGCAAGCAGTCTTTAGTGAACCTGATTGCATCGGCGGGCGTCGTTTGACGGAGTTCCCCTTTACGGGCGATACTACCCGCTTGCTCCCGATCGCATTGAACGCAAGGACAGTTGGATGACGAAACGTATTTGGAATTTCTCCGCCGGGCCGGCTGTGCTGCCGGAAAGTGTTCTCGAAGAAGCCCGTGACAACCTGCTGTCGCTCGGGTCCACCGGCATCGGCATCCTCGAGCACTCGCACCGCGGCAAGGCGTTCCTCAAGGTCTACGAAGAAACCGAAGCCCTCTGCCGCGAAATCGGTGGCATCCCCGCGAACTACAAGGTGCTGTTCCTGCAGGGCGGAGCCTCGTCGCAGTTCTTCATGATCCCGATGAATTTTTTGGCTCAGGGAGCGACCGCGGATTACCTCGTCACCGGATCGTGGTCCGAGAAGGCGAAGGAGGAGGCCGAGCGCTTCGGCACCGTGCATGCTGCGTGCAGCAGCGGTGATCAGAACTACTCGTACATTCCGAAGACCGCGGCTTATTCCGCGTCACCGGTGTATGCCCATTACACGTCGAACAACACGATCTTCGGCACGCAGTTTCACACGATGCCGACACCGCCGGCGAATGTCCCGCTGCTCTGCGACGCCAGCAGCGACATTTTCTCGCGGCCGATCGACATCGCGAAGCATGCCATCGTGTACGCCGGAGCGCAGAAGAATCTCGGTCCGTCGGGCGTGACGCTGGTCGTCATTCGCGATGATCTTGTTGAGAAGGGCTCAAAAAATCTGCCGACGATGTTGCAGTACCGCACGCACGCCAAGAACGAGTCGATGTACAACACGCCGCCGACGTTCGCGATTTATCTGATGGGCCTCGTGCTCAAATGGATCAAGCAGCACGGCGGGCTGACGGCGATGGGTGAACGCAATGCCCGCAAGGCCGGCAAGCTGTATGCGTATCTCGAACAGAGCCGGATGTTCAAGCCGACCGCGGCCGTCGACAGCCGGTCGAATATGAACGTCACGTTCGTGACTGGGAATGCCGATCTCGACACCGAGTTCTGCTCCGCAGCGACGAAAGCCGGCTTCGATGGCCTCAAAGGTCACCGCAGCGTCGGCGGCATGCGGGCGAGCATCTATAACGCCTTCCCCGAAGAAGGCGTCGACGCGCTGGTCGACTTCCTGCGCGAGTTCGAGTCGAAGAAGAGCAATTGATTCGTCTGTCTTCGCTTGCGCTTAGCCGAATCACCAAGCCGCACGCCGTGTCATTTGCGAATCGCAAGCGATGAGGAGTTTCCCAATGTCCAACCCCGCCGAGTTGTCCGACGATCTCGCGCGGGCGGACATTGGTCTCGTGTGTGCGCTGCCGCTGGAGATCGCGGAGTTTCTGAAACGCTGCGAGCATGTGAAAAGTTACACGGGCGGTGATTTCACCTTCCGTGGCGGACGCTACGACGGCATTCGCATCGCGGTGGTGGAATCCGGCACGGGACAGGTGCGGGCGCGTCGGGCCGTCCAATCCCTCGTCGATGCGCATCATCCCCGGTGGATTATTTCGTGCGGCTTCGCCGGGGCATTGCAGGCTGGTGCGAAAGTCGGGCAGATGCTTGTGCCGAACCGGTTCATTACACCGGGGCAGCCGGATGTGCATGTCGACGTGACGATGCCTCATGAACCCGACCGCGGACTGTATGTCGGCGGCCTGGTGACGGTCGATCACATCGTGCACACTGTCGCCGAGAAACAGAATCTCGGCGACGAATTCCAGGCGATCGGCGTCGATATGGAATCGTACGCCATCGCCGATTACTGCAAGCGCGAGCAGGTGCGGTTCTTCGCCGTGCGGACCTTCAGCGATGACATGTCGAAAGATCTGCCGAAGGAAGTGCTCTCGCTGATGGGACCGACCGGAGCCGTGCGGATGGGAGCCGTGTTCGGTGCGTTGTGGAATCGCCCGAGCAGTGCGCAGGACATGTGGCACCTCCGCGAGCAGGCCATCACCGCCAGTGAGAATCTTGCGAATTTTCTCGACGGCGTCGTGAAACAACTCCACGCGGCAAAGTAACGCTTGCGGTTTCGTGCTGCGGGCCGATCATCACATGATTTCATGCCAGCGGAGTCATCATGTCTTCCCTGCTCACAGAATGGTCGCACCTCACCCATCCGATTATCGGGATGATTCACGCCGCGCCGTTGCCCGGGTCGCCGCGGTATGACGGCCATTGGCAACGCGCCATCGATCTCGCCGTCGTCGATGCGAAATCGTTGACCGAGGGCGGTTGTGACGGCCTGATGATCGAGAACTTCGGTGATACGCCGTTTTATCCCGGACGCGTGCCCGCGGTCACCGTCGCCGCGATGACGCGGCTAGCGGCGGAAGTTCGCTGGGTGACGGCGTTGCCGCTGGGGATCAACGTGCTGCGGAATGACGGGCAGTCGGCGCTCGCGGTCGCCGTCGCGGTGGGAGCGCAATTCATTCGCGTCAACGTCCTGTGCGGAGCGCGGGTCACCGACCAGGGTCTCGTGAGCGGGATCGCTCACGACCTGCTGCGCGAGCGTTCGCAGTTGAACGCCCAGCACATTCGCATTCTCGCCGATGTCGACGTGAAGCATTCCGCGCCACTCGGACCACGATCGCTGATCGACGAAACGCATGATCTGGTCGAACGCGGCGGGGCCGACGCGGTGATTGTCTCCGGCAGCGCTACCGGTCAACCGACGTCGCTGGCCGATTCGCAGACGATTCTCTCCGCGGCGGGAGACAAGCCCGTGTTGATCGGCAGCGGAGCGACCTCGGAAAGGGTGCCGGCGCTGAAACCGCACTGCAACGGGTTCATCGTCGGAACGCATTTCAAGCGAGATGGGCTAGTGTCGGCACCGGTGGATGTCGCGCGGGTGCGGGCGTTTGTGCGTGCAGTCCGCGCATGAAAATACCCACGGTTAAGAAACCGTGGGCTTCTCGCGATTTCACAAAATCGATCAGAAATTTTCGGCGACGAAGTCGGCGATCATCGTGCCCACGAACTTGAGGGCCCCGGTCGCGGCGCTCATGTCGCCCTTCACGTCCTCACCCTCGTGCACCAGTCGGCCGGTGAGCAGATCGTTGCCGTCAGCGAATGCGTCCTTGCCGTACTTCCGCCACTTGGTACGCTGCTTCTCGTCGGTGAGCTCCTGCTTGGTCGCATTCGCCCCCGGCGGGAAGCTGCCGCGATAGGCGTCAAGGACGTCCACCAGCAGATGCAGCCGGACATCGGCGTGCAGGAAGGTAGGATCGACTTTGCCTTCGGCGGGTTTCTGCACGGCATCGATCGCGGCTTTCAACTCGGTGACGCCATCCTGACCGGCGGCGAACCACACGGCGTCTTTGCTCGTGCCGATGTGGACGATGGCATCCCCGCCACAAATCGCCTGAATCACAGCGGCGCGGTGCGGCGCGACGGTCAGCTTGTGCAGCTTCACGCCCTGATGTTCCTCGACAGCTTCCTCCCACTTCCAGCCGGGGCGAATGTTGGGGAACTGCTTGAGCGCCTCGACAGCTTTGGTGCCGTCTGCCGCACGGACCCCAGCGATGAGTGTGTTCTTGCCGTCCGCCGAAGCGTGTGCATCGACGAAGAGGTCAAGATTCTTCAGTTCGATTGCATCATTGAGCATCTCGTAAAGCACATCGACCGCGGCCTTGCCCGCGGCTTTGCCTTTGTCGTCGAGAGCCGGGCGGGAATCGACACCGGCTTTCACCACCGGTAGCACCTTTTCATAAAACGCCTTCGCATGCTTCGAGCGCATCGGATCGACGGCAAAGTTCACACGAACCTGCAGCGTGCC
>DASRYX010000467.1:0-9637 GCA_035686985.1 Planctomycetaceae bacterium
GTAAATCCCCGCGTCGTACTGCTTCGCCTGCAGCGCCTTCCATTCGAGACTGAGCGTGAAATCGCGGTACTGATGATGCGACCGCAGCCACCCATCCCCCGCCTTGAGCCGCAGGCAACCGTCCACGACATCCACCTCGGCGTCATTCTCGATGACCCAGCCATCGAGCGATTTGCCGTCAAATAGCGACATCGCAAACGGCGGCACGTCGTCCGTCGCAATGGCAGTCGTCGACACCATCCCGAACGCCATCATCGCCACGAACCCGCATCGCGCAAGCATCGCACCCGTCCTCAAGAATCCATGCAGCAACGTTGATGTCACGTCGGCAGGATAACGGGCGATGTCATTCACCGTCTATGTTCGCAGACTCCGTTGAGCAAGATAATCGATGGGCGACCCCGCCGCTGCTCGGAGAGTCTGAGTTCATAAGAGGTTGAGTGTCTCGGGTGTGCGACATAGAATCTCCCCGAACCCGATCATGCAAGGAGGGAAGGACATGTTGAGCCGTTTACTGTTGATCGTTTTCGCCATCAACATTCCTTTATTCGCGCTCGCCACGGAGCAGGAAAAGGATCTTGTTATCGTTGAAGGACAACACGTCTACACCTTCAGCTTGCTTGAACTCAACGAAATCTTCCCGCACATTAGATTTCCTGAATTCGAGATGATCTCGACAGGGAACCGCAAAGGCTATCGGGCCACATGGGCCACTTTTCAAAACCAGCTTTATCTCGTCGGAATTGAAGGCCGCATCGCTGGAAAGACGGATTTACTGCGGAACAACGAACTGCTTCTTGGTCAAAATTTTCCGGTCAAAGTCGCGGCATGGAGTGGCACAATTGTTCAGAAAAATGAGTCTTCGGAGTTCGGTGGAGAGCCCACAGCATGGTCCGACGTCACCAAGACGACGACCATCACGGTGACCAAAGGCGTGGTGACCAATCATAAAGTCACCATCAAGCGCACGCCGCGGAATGACGCGAGTTGATCTGTCCACGAGTCGAGTAGGGTGGGCTGTGCCCACCAATCCTGGGAACAAAACCCCACGACCAGAAAAGATGGTGGGCACAGCCCACCCTACTCGGCTTCATCTCTTGGGCAACAACAAGGAACACAGATGACCGTCCTGCGGATGGACAACGTGGGCATTGTGGTCGAAGACCTTGATGCCGCGATTGAATTCTTCACGGAGCTGGGTCTGGAACTCGAAGGACGCGCTCCGATCGAAGGGGATTGGGCGGATGGCGTCACGGGGTTGCGTGACATGCGCGTCGAGATTGCCATGCTGCGGACGCCGGATGGTCACAGCCGGCTAGAACTGTCGCGGTTCCTTGCACCGCCGGTGGTCGCCGATCATCGCCAGTCCCCGGTGAACGCGCTCGGCTATCTCCGCGTGATGTTCGCCGTCGACGACATCGACGAGACGCTCGTCCGACTGAGTCAGCGCGGCGCGGAGGTCGTCGGGGAAGTCGTCCAGTATCAAAACCTGTATCGGCTCTGCTACATCCGTGGTCCCGAGGGCATTCTCCTTGGGCTCGCCCAACCGCTCGGACTGCAGTCTTCGCGCGCCAACCCGATGCAAAACGACTGACATGCTGCCAAGCGCCCTCTCAGCCGCCCGAGCTGAACCAAGGATGCTTGCTCGATCTGGTGTTTGGAACACCTTTCTCGCGCGGCGGGCTGGTGGAGTGTCCGGTTCGGCTTGCCCGCTAGAGACGATCTGTCTATGTTGGTGATAGCGTCTGCACGTCCGCCCTCATCAGGCAATCCTTCTATGACACGTTACACGGCGACGCACTCTTCCGTCACGATGTTCGCGCTGGGGATGACACTTGCCGCGGGACTCTCGATGATCCGGAGTCCTTTGTCGGCGGGTGACGATGTCAAGGAAGCGGCGAAAGCATGGGTCGACGAACGTCATGAGGAATTGCAGCAGTACGATTTTCGCCGCGAGACTCCGAAGTCACCCCGTCTCAGGATGGAATCGCAATCACTGCTCAACTGGACCAATCCCGAGCGGGCCGCCGCCCATGGAGCCGTCTTCCTGTGGACCGATCAGGGACGACCACAGATGATTGCGTGTGCGTTTGACTGGAATGATCGACGGAATCACGAGTTTCAATCGCTCAGCGAGGAGTCGATCGCGGCGGAACTGCGGGGAGTTCCCCTGCATCACTTCGGTCGCGGCATCGAGTATAAGATCCTGCCAGAAGCCTCTGTTCCTCTACCACAGCGTCCCCTGAGATTGACTCAGATGCGGCGGTTGGCGGAACGCTTCCGGGTAACGGCGGGCAAATCAGAAACGCGACTGCTGCCGCAGCCCGTGTTCCGATCGCCCCCGGAGCTTGCCGACGACATCGCGGTGTTTCTGTTTGTCCAAGGCACAGACCCGGAGTGCACGCTCGTGCTGGAAGCCACAGAGAAGAAAGAGTGGCGTTACGCCTTGGCCCGGCAGACCAAATGGGGGCTGAAAGTTCTCCTCGACGACGAGCCTGTCTGGGAAGCCTTGCCAACGAACCAAGCCAAGCGAGATTCGCCGTTCATTGTGATTCCCGAACGGAAGTTCGCGAAAGAGTGACAGCGTGTCTCGCCTACCGGGTTGCGGCGCGGCGGAGGCGGTCGTTGAGGGCGCGGCCTAAGCCGTGGTCGGGGAAGGGCGTCGCGAGGATGCGGTCCAGACCGGCGCGGTCGAGGCGGTGCAGCGCGGCGAAAAAGTTTGCGGCGGCTTCTTCGAGGCGGCCGCTTTCGGACAGCGTTTCGATCACCGCATAACCGGAGGCCTCACCCGGAGTGAATTGCAGCCAGCCCCATTTCGCACCAGCGGGAACAGCGGGCGGCGTGGTGACGATTTCGATCGGCGTGCGCGGCGCATAGTGCGAGGCGAGCATGCCCGGGGCGGTGGGGCGGTCGCTGCTGCCGGTGGCGATGTCGACCGGGCCGACGATCTCCGCGATCGCTTCCACCGGCAAGCCACCGGGCCGCAGCACTGTCGTAATGTCACCGTCGATGTGCACGATGGTCGATTCCACGCCGAGCGCGCATGGCCCGCCGTTGAGAATCAGGTCGATGCGATCGCCGAGTTGATCGAACACATGCTCGGCGGTCGTCGGACTCAGGCGACCGAAGCGGTTCGCACTCGGCGCCGCAATCGGCACTCCCGCGAGTTCCAGCACCGCTCGCATTAACGGATGCCGCGGGACCCGCACGCCGACGGTCGACAGCCCTGATGTGACCAGATCCGACACCGCCGGCTGCTTGGGCAACACCAGCGTCAATGGCCCCGGCCAGATTTTTTTCGCCAACAGTTCGGCTCGTGGTGGAACGGAGCTCGCGACTTGGTTGATGACGTCGATGCTCGGCAGATGCACGATCAATGGATCAAACGACGGGCGTTCTTTCGCGGCGAAAATCCCCGCCACCGCTTCGCCATTCCAAGCGTTTGCGCCCAGTCCGTAAACCGTTTCCGTGGGCAGCGCAACCAGCCCGCCGCGCCGGATGACCTCGGCGGCGAGCGCGGGATCGGTGGTGATCGGGCAGGGCATGTCAAACCGCCGTTATCAGACAATCGTTCCAGCAAAGTGTGCCACGGCTGTGTCAGCCGTGCAACGGGGCACCCCCGCTCTGCCGATTCGCATGGCTCACACAGCCGTGGCACACGGCTCGACGGAAATCGCTTCCGTAAATCTTGTGAGCGTCAGGCCACCTGCACTTGGCAGGGAACAGGCAATGTCGCACACTAGAGGTTGTGCAGAGGACTGGTTGTTGCCCGCCCCGAGTTGCTCCGTTGCCCGCGCTCTGTCCGTGTTTCTGTTGCAACCGTGCTGATGGTCGTGGCGTCCTGCGCAGTGCGTATTTCTTCCCATCCCCGTTGATCTTCGCGGCGGATGTTTCTTCCGGAGCGGCTCGATGAAGTTTCGCTTTCCCATCGTCATCATCGACGAGGATTTCCGTTCTGAGAACACGTCGGGCCTCGGCATTCGTGCTCTCGCCGAAGCGATCGTCAAGGAAGGCATTGAAGTCGTCGGTGTGACCAGTTACGGCGATCTCTCGCAGTTCGCCCAGCAGCAGAGCCGCGCGTCGGCCTTCATTTTGTCGATCGACGACGAAGAGTTCACGCCCGGTGCGGAACTTGATCCGGCTATCGTGAAGTTGCGCGTCTTCATCGAAGAGATTCGCTTCAAGAACGCTGAAATCCCCATCTATCTTTACGGCGAAACGCGCACCTCGCGGCACATCCCCAACGATATTCTCCGAGAGCTGCACGGCTTCATTCACATGTTTGAGGACACACCGGAGTTCGTTGCCCGGCATATTCTCCGGGAGGCAAAGGCGTACACCGACGGCCTCGCACCGCCGTTCTTCCGAGCGCTGGTGGACTACGCGCAAGATGGTTCGTACTCGTGGCATTGCCCCGGTCACTCGGGTGGCGTCGCCTTTCTGAAAAGCCCCGTCGGGCAGATGTTCCACCAGTTCTTCGGTGAGAACATGCTGCGGGCCGATGTGTGCAACGCCGTGGAAGAACTCGGGCAACTGCTCGATCACACCGGGCCAGTCGCAGCCTCCGAACGCAATGCCGCGCGGATCTTTGATGCCGATCACTGCTTTTTCGTGACGAACGGCACGTCGACTTCCAACAAGATGGTGTGGCACTCCACGGTTGCGTCGGGCGATATCGTTGTGGTGGACCGCAACTGCCACAAATCGATTCTGCACTCGATCATTATGACCGGCGCGGTGCCGGTGTTTCTGACTCCGACGCGGAACAATCTCGGCATCATCGGCCCCATTCCACTCGAAGAATTTCTGCCGGAGAACATTCAGCGGAAGATCGAAGCGAATCCGTTCGCGAAAGCGGCCCAGGCGAAGCATCCGCATCGTCAGCCGCGGATTCTCACGATCACGCAGAGTACCTACGACGGCATCATCTACAATGTCGAAACGCTGAAAAAACTGCTCGACGGCAAGATCAATACGCTCCATTTCGATGAAGCCTGGCTGCCGCACGCGACGTTCCACGACTTCTACAAAGACATGCATGCGATTGGCAAAGACCGCCCGCGAACCAAGGAAACGATGATCTTTGCGACGCACTCGACGCATAAATTGCTGGCGGGGATTTCGCAGGCGTCGCAGATTCTCGTGAAGGAATCGCAGACGGCGAAACTCGATCGTGCGGTGTTCAACGAAGCGTATTTGATGCACACCTCGACGTCGCCGCAGTACGCGATCATTGCCTCGTGCGATGTCGCCGCAGCAATGATGGAACCGCCGGGCGGCACCGCGCTGGTCGAAGAATCGATCGTGGAAGCGCTGAACTTCCGCCGCGCGATGCGGAAGGTCGCCGACGAATGGGGCAAAGACTGGTGGTTCAAAGTCTGGGGCCCGGAAACGCTTGCGGAAGACGGCATTGGTCAGCGCGATGACTGGATACTGCGGACCAACGACAACTGGCACGGCTTCGGCAATCTCGCGCCGGGCTTCAACATGCTCGACCCGATCAAGGCTACGGTGATCACGCCGGGGCTCGATGTCTCGGGTCAGTTCGCGGAAGCGGGGATTCCCGCCTCGATCGTCACGCGGTATCTCGTGGAACACGGCGTCATCGTCGAGAAGACGGGGCTGTATTCGTTCTTCATCATGTTCACCATCGGCATCACCAAGGGCCGGTGGAACACGCTGGTGAGCGCGCTCCAGCAGTTTAAGGACGACTACGACAAGAACCAGCCGATGTGGCGGATCCTGCCGGAGTTCTGCCAGCAATACCCGAAATATGAAGGCATCGGCCTGCGCGATTTGTGCCAGCAGATTCACGATACCTACAAGGCGTCGGACGTGGCTCGCGTCACCACCGAAATGTATCTGTCGGTGATGCAGCCGGCGATGAAGCCGTCCGATGCGTTCGACATGATGGCTCACCGTGAAATCGATCGCGTGCCGATTGATGATCTCGAAGGTCGCGTGACGGCCGTACTGCTCACGCCGTATCCGCCGGGGATTCCGCTGCTGATCCCGGGAGAAGTCTTCAACGGTGCGATCGTAAAATATCTGCAGTTCGCGCGGATGTTCAACGAGCGCTTCCCCGGCTTCGATACGGACATTCACGGACTCGTAGAAGAACAGCGCGACGGCACGACTGTTTACTGTGTGGACTGCATTCGGAACACGAACGGCGTGCGCGAATAACAAGGCGCACATCCGGGAGGGCGAAGCTCCTGCTGAGCCGCGATGAATCACACGCAATGAAGCGCAGCCGCTCAGCGGGAGCTTCGCCCTCCCGGAACGAACTGTCGTTCAATCCGCCAGCGAGTGCTTCTTCAGCTTGCTGAAGAACGTGCTGCGGGGCAGTCCGAGTAGTCGTGCCGCGCGGGCCTTGTTGCCTTGCGATCGCTGCAGCGCCATGAGCAGCGTGCGGCGTTCTTCCTGAGCGGAGAGTGTGCGCCACTCGGTTTCTGCGAACCGGGTATAGGCTTCGTCGTCATCATTCACGTTCACCAGCGGCGATGAAGGCCGCTCGGTCCGCAGGCCCTGTTGAATATCCGTTGGCAAGTCAGAAAGCTGAATCACCGTGTCATCAGCAAGCACAACAGCGCGTTCGATCACATTCTCCAGTTCGCGAACATTGCCGGGCCATTCATAGCGAATCAGCGCATCGAGTGCCTCATCCGCGAAATCGTTGATCCGCTTTCCGGCACGGGCGGCGGCGCTCAGCAGAAAGCCCGCGGCCAACTCATGCAGGTCTTCTTTTCGTTCGCGCAGAGGTGGCAACGCGAGACTGACCACGTTGAGGCGATAGTAAAGGTCCTCGCGGAACTTGCCTTCCCGGATCATCTGTTCGAGCGGCCGGTGTGTTGCCGCAATCATTCGCACATCAATGGCGACCGGTGAGTGCCCACCCACGGGTTCGATCTCGCGTTCCTGCAAGACGCGAAGCAGCTTGACCTGAGTCTCAGGGGACAGTTCGCCGATTTCGTCCAGAAACAGCGTGCCCCCTTGCGCGAGGTCAAACCGACCCCGCTTGTCGGCCGTCGCACCGGTGAACGCACCTTTCACATGGCCGAACAGTTCGCTTTCCAGCAGCGATGGCGCGAGTGCCGCACAATGCACGCAGATCATCGGCCCTTTGCGGCGCGGACTGTTCTCGTGCAGCACTCTGGCGAGAAGTTCCTTGCCGGTGCCGCTTTCGCCGCGGAGCAACACGGTGGTCTCGCTCGGCGCGACCTTGCGGGCCGTTTCCAGCACCCGCATCAGCGACGGACTGCTGCCCTTGATCGTTTCCCGGTGGAATTCAGCGTCCGTTTCGATTGTGGGTGTCGGCCGCGTGGCCAGTTCGGATTGCAGCATGAGGATCTGCTGTTTTTGTTGGGCGATGCGTTCGCCCTTCAACCGCAGCTGGCCGTTCAATTGCGACAGCTCCTGATGGACCCGCGCGCAATGCATCGCCACGCCGGTGATTTGCGTGAGCGCGACCAGGAATGTGGCATCCTCGGCGGAGTAAATCGTCCCGGCCTGTTTGGGGCCGAGCCAGATCAGCCCGGCCACATCCCCTTCGATTTCGAGCCATTGCACCGCCTCCGCACCCATCTGCGCGAGCGGATTGTCGGGCACGGTGGCGTCCTGCCCCCCAGCGAAGAGCGGTCCTTCCTGCGTCAGGCGCGTCAGCCATTTTTCCGGCGGCGACCATTGCAGAGGCAAAGTCGTCACTGCTCCTTCGACGGCGACCAGGCGGTAATCACCGGTTTGAGGCTCGCGCAGGTACATTGCCGCCCAGTCGGCCTGCAGCGCCTCACGACAGAGCGCGAGCGTCCGCTCCGACAGGTAATGCACATCGGCCAGTTGCACGACCGAGTGATGGATCCGCTGCAGGACGCGATCTGTTCGTTGCCGGTCGCGCAGGAATCGCCGTTCCAGCCATCGCTGGAGCACATCCCGCCCTGCGGTACAGGCAATGAAAACCATAACCACGGACACGCCGATGAGCCACAAGGACCACACAGGCCCCGGAGCGGTGTTGTATCCGACCGCGAGCGCCACCGCGGCCGTCACCAGAGCGACGCCGACCGTGAGGGCAACGCGGAGAAACTGATGCGTGAACTGCCGGCCGGTCCACGTTTCTGGCAGCATCAATTTGAACCGCACCATGCCGACGGCATAGGCCACCGTGAAAAGCACGCTGGCCAGGAACATGGGCAACCGTCCGCCCCCGCGGGCGAAGGTGATCCGATCCCAGAAGGCGAGCATCAACGTGTAGCCAATGAACCCGGACGCAATCAGCGCGGCCCACAGAATCCAGGTCACCTGCTGACGTTCGAGCGGGTTACGGGTCGTACTGACGCTGTGCACGAGCGCCGCGAGTGTCGCCAGAAAGTAAACCGCGCCGATGAGCAGATAGAAATACACGCCTCCACGAATGGCGTTAAGCCAATAGGTCGTAAGCAGTCGTTGGTTGTCGGATTCCGGCTGCGAGAGACTGCTCCACAGCAGCGATTCGGTCACCAGGAACCACACCATCGAAGCGACCGGGAGCGAATATACGGCCACCCACGTTGCCCGCGGCCATTTGACGAGTAGCCATTTCGGACGCGGATAAACTAGAAAGAAGTGAAGTGTGATCACTGGCACCAGCATCGCGCACAGCGCGAACGGGATTGTCAGCCACGGACTGCCCGAGAGCAGCCACCAGTGAAAGCCGCCGATGAACGCACTGAGGGTGCACGCACACATCGCAAAGAAGACTCGCGTTGGCCGATCATAGGGGCGGCGCCAGACGGCAACGCCGCTCAGCCCGAGCACGACAATTTCCAGCAGGAACCAGAGCAGCGATAAGAAGCTCTCGGCAGGCGGTGCCGGATCAGCTGGCACTGGCAGGGTTCGCCGGACAGTGACAGAACCGGTCGTTTCGATGGTTACCGTCGCCGGTCCGACGAGCTCTGGCCGGTAGCCGAGAAGCTGTTGGGAAAGATTCGCGGAAGAATCGACCCGCACGTCATTCCAGCGAATCAGGCGGTCACCCAAGGTAAGCGCATCTTCTGAGTCGGCATTCCACCCGGTCTGAATCAGCCCCACGCCGCTCTGCTCAGCGCGGCTTCCTTTGGCTCGAAGATTGTGGTGATCAATGAGCAGACACCGCCAGCCCGGATCCGGAGTCATCGCGACGACGATGAGGACGATCAGAGAGTAGATCGTGGAAAGCAGCCCGAGTCCGATCAGGCTGATTCGGGAGAGCTGGCTCGATTGCTCCGTCATGTCGATCCATCCTGTTCAGCGCCGAAATAGCGATCGAACTGGCCCGAACAGCGCCGAAAGTCGGTGGTTGTTTCGGCGCTTTGAATTTTTGGGCTTCGTGGTCAGTAAGATTCTATCGTCGTTATTTCTTTTCATAATTTCAAGTTACGGTGAACTTCGTCTGATGAACATCAATCCTTTTCGGCGCTGATCGATTTTGGCATGCCGTCTGCTGAATGTGCTTGGCATTCAGGCAGCCCAGCCCGAACCCCTGTGAACTTCACAGACCTGACTGGCCGCGCGTTTGATGGTTTCCTTGGCAGTTTGACCCACTTCTGCCTTGGTCTTCTTCAGTCGCCCCCAACACCCACCCAACGGCCAGCGGGTTGAACTTCACAGGGGTTCTTCTTTT
>DASRYX010000468.1:0-5346 GCA_035686985.1 Planctomycetaceae bacterium
CTGAAGGACATCCAGTCCTTCCGCGGTTACCGTCATCGCCGGAACTTGCCGTGCCGCGGTCAGCGGACACGGACGAACGCCCGCACCCGCAAGGGCATCAAGAAGACGGTCGCCGGTAAGAAGGGCGTGAAGGACATGAAGCACTAAATGTGCAGCGGTCACATGAATGTGGCCTGCTCCGGGTGTTTCTATAGCAGATTTTTGACCAGTTTGTGATTGCAGACGATCAGCGACGACGTAAGGAAAAGACGACGTGTCCAAGACGAAGCGAAAAAAGGTTCGACGTAACGTCAGTCGCGGGATCGCGCACATCAAGGCGACGTTCAACAACACCCAGGTGACGATTACCGACACCAATGGCGATGTGCTCACCTGGGCCACGGCCGGCACTGTAGGCTTCAAGGGCAGCCGTAAGAGCACGCCGTTTGCTGCCCAGCGGGCGGCGGAAACGTGTGCTGAACGGGCATTGAAGTTCGGCCTCAAAGAGATCGAAGTTCGGGTGAAGGGGCCGGGATCGGGTCGCGAAAGCGCCATCACCGGCTTGCAGACCGGCGGGTTGTCGGTCCGCTCGATTGAAGATGTGACGCCACTGCCGCACAACGGTTGCCGTCCGCGTAAGAAGCGCCGCGTGTGATCTCCAGCGCTGCTGGATTTGTGATCGACGGGCGAGCGGATCAACAGGCGATTCAGGGGGAGCAAGAAAATGCGAATTCGTTGGCGTGGATTGGAACTGCCCAGCCGGGTGGCGATCGAGCGGGAAACCGCGAGCGGCACCTACGGCAAGTTCACGGTCGAACCGTTTGAGCGTGGCTTTGGGGCCACGATCGGGAACAGCCTGCGACGGATTCTGCTGTCGAGCCTCGAAGGCAGCAGCATTACCCGTGCGAAGATTCAGGGTGTGCAGCACGAATTCACCACGATTCCCGGCGTGGTCGAAGACGTCACGGACATCTGCCTGAACATCAAGTCGGTTGTGGTGAAGAACCACAGCCCGGGGCCGAAGACGCTCCGCATTGAACGGCATGAGCGTGGTGTGGTCACCGGCGGCGACATCATCTGCGATGATCAAGTCGAGATCATCAACAAGGATCTCGTCATCGCCACGATGACCGACGATGTACCGCTGCATATCGAACTGTACGTGGAAAACGGCCGCGGTTATATTCCGGCCCTTGAACACTACAATCAGGAGCAGGAAGTCGGCGTCATTCCGCTCGACGCGATTTTCTCCCCGGTCGTTCGCGTCCGATACAAGATCGAAGAAACTCGAGTCGGTCAGCGCACGAACTATGACCGGCTGATCCTCGAAGTCTGGACCAATGGCACGGTGCATCCGGAAGCCGCGGTGGTGGAAGCCGCCAAGATTCTCCGCAAGCACCTGAATCCGTTTATTACGTACCGCGAGCCCGGACCGGAAACGTCACCGGACGGCGGCCTGCGGAACATGATGGAAGTCACTGGTTACGCGCCGGTCGACCTCGAACTCGAAGAAAAGCTGAGCCAGAGCCTGGCGGAATTGAATCTCTCGGTGCGGGCGACGAACTGCCTGGAATCCGAAGGGATCAACTCGGTCCGCGATCTGGTGCTGAAGACGGAAGATCAACTGCTGCAGGTTCGCAACTTCGGCGAAACCACGTTGCAGGAAGTTCGCGAACGCTTGCAGCTCATCGGTCTGCGGCTCGGCATGCGGTTGCCGCCGTCGATGATGCAGCGCGATCGCTAAGACGGAAATCAATCGGTTCGTTTGCAAAGTCCATCTCGCCTGCGGCGGTCAGTCCCCTGCGGCGATGGATGGTAAAGGTCGGTAATCATGCGGCATGGTGTACGTGGTCGACAACTCGGACGGAATGCTTCGCACCGGCATGCGATGTTCCGCAATATGTCCGTTAGCCTGATTCGGTCGCTGCGCAGCGAAGACGATGCGCCGAACAAGCCGAAGGTGCCTGGACGCATTGTGACCACCGTCGAGAAGGCGAAAGAACTTCGCCCGATGGTGGAAAAACTGATCACCATGGCGAAGAAGGCCAAGCTGATCGAAGACGCCGCCGAACAGTTCACCACCTCTGCGGACCGCAATACGCCGGAGTGGAAAGAGTGGCGGAAGTCGGATCGCTGGCGCCAATGGGCGCAGGCGGTTTCTCCGGCGGTTGCGCTGCGACGTCGGGCGTTTGCCGCTCTGCGTGACAAGGAAGCCCTCAACATTCTGTTCGCTGAACTCGGACCGCGTTTCCTGGACCGCCAGGGTGGTTACACGCGCATTGCCCGGTTGGCCGAGTTCCGCATCGGCGATGCCGGTCGTAAGGCGATTCTCGAATTCGTCGGTGAACGTGATCGCGTGAAGGCCCGCAAGCCACGTCAGGCTCCTGTGGTCAAGCAGGATGAGCCGGCTCCGGCCACCTGAGTTCCGCTGCATTCCGGTTGCTCATCACCGCCGTGAACGTTATCGTTCGCGGCGGTGTTCATTTAGGCGGTCATCTTTTATAGAGTGCGGTTGGAGAAGGGATTCTCTCGCCGATGTCGATACGCGGATTCGATTTCACCGGGGCGATGCAGCGGCTGTGCGACGATGTTGTCGCCCGCACGCCGGACCTCGCCCATGTCCGCATGCCGCATGTCGCGGTGGCGTTCGCCCAGGCCCGGCATCGTGAATTGCACGGCCTCCAGGCGAAGCTGACGCCGATGCGGTTTGAGCAAGGCGCTCTAACCTGCCGCCGCGCTGGAACGCATTGGACGGTCCGTCGGATGTTCGACGGGGAGCGTGAGATTCTCTACATCCTCACGTTCTATCTGCCGCGGTTCCTCGACCAGCCCGTCAGCGAAAAGCTGATCACGGTGTTCCACGAGCTGTTTCACATCAGCCCGCGGTTTGACGGCGACATCCGGCGGATGGAAGGCCGTTATCACGTCCATACTCACAGCCAGAAAGAATACGACCGGCAGATGGCGGTGTATTCCGAGCAGTATCTCTCCACGCGGCCCCGGGACGAAACCTGGGGTTTTCTCCGGTGGAAATTCAGCGACTTCGTGAAACACCACGGCGGCGTGATCGGCCGCAAGGTGCCCATTCCGAAGCTCGTTCGCCTGCCGGAGCAACGCAGTGCGTGATGTGAGGACCATCCCGCAGCGCCAGTAAGGGACTCTGGAACAGATCGTAAGCGAAGGATCCCTTGCTGGCGCTGCGGGCTGGTAGCGTTACTTCACTACACATGACCGCCGGCGATTTCGAGCAATGCTTGAGTCACGTGGGCAATGTCTTCGTCGGTAACTGTCGGTCCGAGGCTCAACCGATAGGTGCCGCCGGTGTCGATAGTGCCCAGCCAGCGATGGACTCCCGGCGCACAGTGCAGTCCCGCGCGGCCTTCGATGCCGTAATGCTCATCGAGAATGCCCGCGAGTTCATGCGGCGCGAAGCCGTCGATGTTCAAACTGATGACGCCGAGGCGATCGCAATCGAGCGGGGAAGGACCGTAGAGCGTGATGCCCGGCTGTTCGGCCAAGGGCGTCCACAGGGAGGCAAGCTGCTCGTGTTCGCGCTGATGTCTTTGCTGCAGAATCTCATTCGAGAGTTCGCTCAGCGCCGCGCGGAGCCCGGCGAGTCCCGGCACATTGAGATTTCCCGATTCGAATCGGTCGGGAAGCTCGGTCGGCTGGCGATCATCTTCGCTGTGCGTCCCGGTGCCACCCCAGCGGCGTGGCTCCATATGGTCTTCCGCGCGCGGGCCGACGTACAACAGGCCGGTCCCCAGCGGGCCTCCAAGACCTTTGTGGCCGGACGTGATCCATAAATCGATCGGGGCATCACTCAGCGTGATTGGACGATGACCGGCGGTCTGGGCGGCATCGACAGCGAAGAGCGCCCCGTGAGCACGGACGACTTGGCCGATGGCGTTCACATCTTGGACGATCCCCAGAACATTTGAAGCGTGCTGCACAATGACGAGTCGCGTATTGGAACGGAGTGCCTCTTGTATCAAGAAGGGACTCACCTGACCGCTCGCATCGGGAACGAGTCGAGTGACTTCCACCGTGCCGGCGTCTTCGAGGAATCGCAGCGGCCGCAGGACGGAATTGTGTTCCCATGTCGTTGTGATGACATGATCGCCCGGACGGCAGACGCCGAGGATCGCCTGGTTGAGACCGTCAGTGCCGTTGAAGGTGAAGACAATTCGCGACGCCGGAACCTGCAGCAGTCGCGCGGCTTCGGTGCGGCAACCGTCCACGATCTTTCCCGCTTCCACCGCCGAGCGATAGCCTCCCCGGCCGGCGGCGGCACCGCAGTCGCGCTGGTAGGTCTCGATCGCCTTCAGCACGGCGGGCGATTTCGGGAAACTCGTCGCGGCGTTGTCGAAGTAGTAACGCATGAGGTCATTGTAGGAAAAAAGAGCCCAGGGAAAGCATTCCCTGGGCTTCGGTGGTCATCAATCTTGCAGGATCGAGTTCACATGAACTGCGTGATGCCGGGTTGTGCCATCGGAGCGACTTTCACCTCAGTGTTCCAGTCCTTGATCTCCGGGACGAGCACTTCCTGCGAATTCATCGCCATGTCCCAGGTGACTTCGCGGCCGGTGTAGCCCGCCATGCGGCCCATGATGCCCATGAGCGTGCTGCTCACCATCCGGTCACCGTCGTTGAGCGGTTCGCCCTTGCGCAGCGATGCGAAGAACTCGTCGTGCTCGGTCTGGTACATGTTGTTCCGCGGGCCGTCGTACTTCCACGGGGTCTCGCCGTTGATCAGGATCCCGCGGGCCGCGATGTGTCCCGAGCCCTTGGTGCCGATGATCGTGCAGGCATTCTCGTTAAAGCAGCCGGGAATCTGCCGCTGGGCGAGGAACCCGCGCGTGTTCACGGCGTTGTTCCACACGTAGTTGACCTCGATGTGATCGTAGATGTTGCCGCCATGCGCGGGGATCTGCCGGCCACCCACGGCGGTGCAGGACGCCGGGGCGACGTCCTTCATAGTCCACGCCAGCCAGTCGACGGTATGGATCGCCTGCTCGACAAGGCCATCGCCGGACAACCACGTGAAGTTGTACCAGTTGCGAACCATCCACTCGAGATCGGTGATATCTTTCGGCCGCTTGTCCGCGGGGGGCATCGGCTTCACCGGGCCGGTCAGGTACGTGCCATAAACCGCAACGACGTCGCCAATCTGCCCGTCGTGAATGCGTTTAAACAGCTCGCGGCGGGGGTAATCATAGCGCCAGCAGAAGCCGGCGAGAACACCCAGCTTTTTCTGCTTGGCCAGCTTGACCGATTCGATGACCGAGCGGACACCGGGGGCGTCGGTCGCCATCGGCTTTTCGGTGAAGATGTGCTTGTTGGCTTCGACGGCGGCCCGCAGATGAT
>DASRYX010000469.1:0-4930 GCA_035686985.1 Planctomycetaceae bacterium
TCCTTGAGAAGGGCGGCGACACTGCTCGATATTCTTGAGGCCATCGCCGCGTCCGAGGATCCGGCCGATAAGGACGCCGCCGCGAAAGTCGCCGCCCTTCTCAAGGAAACGGATCTCAAGAACGCCATGGGCGGACTGCAAACCGCTGCCGATCAGGTTCGCAACCAGAAATTCGAGGACGCGCAAACGGTTGCGCTGGATCTCGCCGAGCGGTTGCAGATCGCCACCCAGCGGCTGGACGCCGTCTATCGCGCGATCATCGGCCCGCAGGCGGAAGAGCTTCGCAAGCTCGAACAGCAGCTACTGCAACTGCGGGAAAAACTGGAGGATCTGCAGACGCCCGCTCAGATCACCGCGTGGCATCGCGCCGTGCGTGAACTGCTCGATAAAGCCGAAGAGCTGGGCATCAGCGAAGCCCGCCGCATCGAGATGATGGAGGAAATGAAGCGGCAGGGATTCAATCTGGAATCCGGCCGCGTGACGGCGGACTGGCAGCTGACTGACGGTCACTACCAAGCCCCGGCGGTCTACACAGCACGTCTGGTGGCCGTACAGGAAGAGATTCAAACACGCATTCAGAGCCTGCTGCTGGGAGAATTCGCCTCCCGGACGGACGATCTCGCGCCGCCGCAGTATCAGAACCTCGTCGAGCGGTACTATCAGGTCCTGTCCCGTGATACTGGGTCACGACGCGAGTCGGCCCCGGCCAAGTCCCCCGCGGTTAAGCCGTGATCACCGCGACGGTGAGAACAAGGATTGATCGTCATGACAGGTTGGGTTGCATTCGCGCTGCTGGCCATCAACGTCGCACAGGATCCCGGTGCGATCGATGAAAAGCGCCTGGCCCAGCGGCTGGAAGAGCGCTTCGCCCGACAGTCGAAAGCGTATCATTTCGCGCTCGATACCGACGGCAAACATCCACTGGAACGACATGACCGGCCGATCATGCGCTGGACCGCCGATGGCAATTACGGGGCGGTCTGGATCTGGACCGAGCGCGGCCGGCCGCAGCTCGTCGGTTGTATCGGAGCGTTCCAGAACAACGCGGGACAACTCGAAGGCTTTTACGAGTTCCAGCTTCTATCGACGAAGCCGATCCCGGCGACGAACATCGGTAACGATTACCGCTGGGAACCGTCGCAGGGAGGCCCGGCCCCGAAACCGCTTGCTGACGCGCCCGCACCAGTGGCCACCACTCGGCTGCGAGCGCTGCAGATGCGACAACTCGCGCGCGAGTTCAGCGCCGATATGAAATCAGGCGAGCAGATCCATCATTTACGACTGTCTTCGACCCCGCTATTCGAATATCAGTCGCGCGATGACGAAGCCGTCGAGGGCGCCCTCTTCAGTTTCCTGTGGGATAAGGGTACCGATCCGGAGCTCCTGCTCCTGATCGAGCTGCGAAAGACGATGGACGGTCCGCGCTGGTTCTATGTTCCTGCACGGTTCACGTGGCGCGAACTGACGTTGCGGCACGGCGACACTGTCCTCTGGCAGGAAGAGGCCCAGGTCGAGTCGCGCACCGCCCGGCATCTGCGAAAGCCGTATGTCTCGTGTCCCGTGGGCACCATCAACCTCGCAGCCGATGGAGAGGAGGCCCGCGATGTCTCCCAATAGATGGTCGATGTGGCGCGCAGCCCAGGTTGTCGCGCTTTGCCAGGTGACGTTCGCCGTCGGTGGCATCGCGCGCGCCGAAGAACCAGCAACGACGGACCCGCAGGCGGAGAAGCGCCAACTGCGCATGGCGACCTTGTTTGAAGACACATCCTTGCGGTACGCCCAGGACCCGGCGCGGGATCTCGTCCGTTCTCCCAAAGCCGTGGTCAAATACACCAACCCGTTGAACTCGTTCCAACTGTACGCATCGATGTTTCTCTGGTTTGATGGCGAAGTCCCGGTCGCCGTCTCGTCCCCCAGCTTTCGTGACACCGGCAACATCTACTGGGAATGGACATCGCTGACCTCACAGCCGCTTGTTCTGAAGCGGCAGGACCGCGTGGTCTGGCAGCCGGAGAAAGCCGGCCACAATCCTCAGCGACTGCCTGACGCAGACTCGCCGGCGGACAGTGCCGCGGCGCGACTCACCCAGATGCGGGCCATCGCCCGACGCTTCATGGTGACGGAAGTCCGCCGTGAGACTACACAGGAAACGCGACTGCTGACTCAGCCGCTCTACCGCTGGAAGGATCCCTCGCACGACGTCATCGACGCGGCAATGTTTGCATTCGTTGAGGCGACCGATCCGGAACTCCTGCTACTGATCGAGGCGCGACTGGAATCAGGAAAAACCGACCGCGTGTGGTTCTACACGCTGGCGCGGATGACATCGTCTCCTTGCACCGTCAAACTCGATGAACAGACAGTCTGGTCGACCGAAGCCTATTGGAAGAACCCTCGCGCGTCGCAGGATCCGTACATCGAAGCCGTCATCGGCAAGTTTGACGTCGAAGAGTTTTTTCGTTGACCGACAAACCCGGTGGTGAAGCAACACTGAACTCTGGAATCATCGATCGAAATGATGCTCGCTGTCCTGACATTCCTGACGCCGTTGACCGGAGCGCTCACTCTTGGACTGATCGCGGTGCTGGGCTGCGGGTTCGTCCTGCTGCGGTGGCTCTCGGGCCAACCGGCTGCGGCGTCGCGACGGGCCGGCTTGACCGCGCTACGAACGGCGTCCGTGATCACCGTCGTGGTGATCCTGCTCAATCCGTCCAATGTGACGCAGTCGCCGGGGACGCTGGACCGCCCGGACATGTTCTACCTGCTCGACTCCTCACAAAGCATGGCGGTCGGCGATCAGGAAACTCGTTTCGCTCACGCTACGCGGTTGATGCGCGAAGCGTCGCAACTCACCGCAGAGGCCCCGTCCGCAAAGGTGCGTCTGTTTCGTTTCGGCCACCGACTCGCCGCCGTTCCGGATGCCCAGGCCGCCGGTCTCGATCTCGCCGGGGAAACGTCGCTCTCGAACGTCAAATCGTCATCGGCTCGCTCGGGGGAAGCGTTCGCGGCGCCGACAACGACTCCCGTCACCAAACCCATCGCACCGAGTGATTCCGACACGCAACTGCTCACGGCGCTGCGACAGGTGTCCAGCCGTTTCGGACGCCGTCCACCGGCCGGAGTGGTACTCTTTTCCGACGGCCGCGCCCGTGATGAAACGGGTGCCGAAACACTCGCCAAGCAGTTCGCTCGGCTCAACATTCCGGTGCATGTCGTTCCGGTCGGGGAAACAAACCGCGGCGGGGATGTCTCGATCGTCGCGTGTGTGGTCCCTCCGCGCGTCCGCCGGTTTTCTGACGTGGAAGTGCAGGTCTTTCTGCGAAGCTACGGGTTCGAGGGACGCCGCTGCGAAGTCACCATCTCCGCTCCGCCTGCGACGCCCGATGAAGCGGCACGTCCGCTTGCGCCACCGACGCCCGTGACTTTGCACGATGGCTTCCAGACGGTCGGACTCACGTTCCGCAGTGATCCCAAGACGCGCAAGCTGGAAGTCGCCGTCTCCACCATGCCGAACGAAGTCTCGACCACAAACAACATCTTCAAGACGGAAGTCGCGATTGATCGGACCAAGATCCGCGTGCTCTATATCGAAGGGAGCGCACAGCCGCTGCAAGCCGTGCAGCGCGGCGAACGTTCGGAAGTCCGCGGGCCGTATTCCGATCTGCAGCAGGCCCTCATCGAAGATGACGACATCGAGTGTGTTGTGCTGCATGCGCCGTATGGCCGGTCTCGACTTCAGCGCCTGACGGAATCCGGCGCGGCCACGTCGACTCGCGGTTTTCCGGACACGATTGCCGAACTGACCGCGTTTGACGCCATCATTCTCAGTGATATCGGTGCGAACGCCTTCACTGAGCAGCAGCTCGGATGGATCGATCAATGGATCGGTCAGCGCGGCGGCGGCCTGCTGATGGTCGGCGGTCCACGCAGCTTTGCTTCCGGCGGCTGGGATGACACGCCGATCGCTCCCATGCTGCCCATCACCATGCGCGATGAAGGGGACTGGTTGCCCGGCACCCAGGTGAGCGTGCGGGCCGAGCAAGGGGCGCTGAGTCATCCCCTGTGGGCACTCGCCGGTGATGCCCGACGAAACCAGGAATTGGTCGCACGGTTTCCGTCCTTCTTTGGTGCGAATCGCTGGCAGGATGTGAAGCCGAATTTCGCAACGGTCCTTGCGCTGTCAAATCTCGCCGCCGCTGATCCGCCCCCCGGCTTAACTCCGGCCGCAGTGACCCCGAAACCGACGTTGTTCGATTCGCTGCGGAAAAATCTGATGGGCAACCGGTCCGCAGCGCCCGTGCCGATCACGCCACAACCCGAGGGAGCCAAGCCCGCATCACCGGCCTTGGAAGCGACTGCGGCGAATCAGCCCGCGATTGCCGTGGGACGATATGGCCGCGGTCGCACGATGGCGATGGCGGTCCCGATTACATCGCCATGGGCGAACGAGTTTCTCACCAGTTGGGGCGGCAACGACGGTAAGGCGTACGGACGCTTCTGGCGGAATGCCGTCTACTGGCTGACGGAAAGCTCGTCCGTGGGCCGCCGTCGACTCGTAGTGACTGCGGACAAAAAGTTTTATCGCCCCGGGGAAATGATCTCCCTCAACGCGACCGCATTTGATGAAGCCGCACAGCAGACCGGGTCATACAAGATCGCGAGCATGATCGAACCGCAATCGTCGCTGAACGATCTCGAGTCGAATGATTCACCGATTCGCTGGCCGACGGAACAACCTCGCTCAAGCGGCGAAACCGGGCCGTTTGTTGTCTGGGGCGAAGAATTCAATATGCCCCGTGCCGATGCCGCGGGCGGCAAGCCGACATACGCGTTGCAGCTGCCGATCGCAGACGCACTCAGCGTCGGCTCGGCGAGCCAATCGCTCCGGGTGGAGCTGACAGCCATGGAAGAATATACACAAGTCGACAGC
>DASRYX010000470.1:0-3036 GCA_035686985.1 Planctomycetaceae bacterium
TGACGGCCTCGGCACGAATGCCCTGTCATTGTCCGGTGCGGATGCCGCACTCTTTGAGATCGTTGGCACCAGCCTGTTCGTGAAGGCTGGCAGCGAACTGAACTTCGAGGCCAAGTCGACGTTTGTGGTCACCGTCAGCGCCGATGACACAACGCTCGGCGGCACACCCGATGCATCCGGCAACTTCACGCTCACGCTGCTGGATGTGAATGAAGCGCCGGTGATGCCCGGCGGTGTTGTCCGTCTGATCGAGAACAGTCCCATCGGGACGGTCGTGGCCTCGGGGTTTGCCACGGATCCGGACGCGGGCCAATCGCTGCGATACTCCATCGAGGCCGGGAACCGAAATAACGCCTTCGCCATCAATCCGACGACCGGCGTGATCACCGTCAACAATCCGGCGGCCCTCGATTACGAAAACGAACCGCCGTACGAGCTGAAGATCGCCGTAATCGATAATGGAACGCCGAATCTGAAAACCACCGCGGTCATTCGTGTCTTCCTCACGGATGCGAACGATGCCCCGAGCGTTTACCGGTCCGTCAAGTCGATCCCCGAGAATCTGCCGGTGGGCAGTGTCGTGCTCGATTACAAGATCGTGGCCGGTGACCAGGACCGCGGGCAAACGCTGACCTACGCCATTCTCTCGGGCAACACCAACAACGCGTTCGCGATCAATCCCACGACCGGGGTAATCACGGTCAACAATGCCCAGATGATGGATTATGAAAATCAGCCGCCGTTTGAACTGGTCATTGCGGTGACCGACAACGGCACGCCATCACTGACATCGACCGCAGGCCTGCGGATCGCGCTGACAAACGAGAACGACGCGCCGCGCGTCTACGATGCGACGACCAGCGTGCCGGAAAACGCTCCGGTTGGCAGTCAAGTCCTCGATTACAAGGTTGTCGCGCGGGAGCAGGACGCATTCCAGTCGATGACCTTCGCCATCATTGGCGGAAATCGCGGTGACACGTTCGCCATTCATCCTGAGACCGGCATCATCACCGTTAAGAATTCGACGCTGCTCGACTTTGAAACGGGCAGCCCGTTTGATCTCACCATCTCCGTGAAAGACAACGGTACGCCCAGCCGCACATCGGTGGCCAACCTGCGGGTGAATATCCGCAACGTCAACGAAGCGCCGAAGATCACGGATGCGGCCACCTCCATCGCGGAAAACCTTCCCGTTGGAAGCCTGGTCTTCGATTTGAAGACCGTCGCAACGGCTCCTGAGCCCGGCCAGGTCTTGAAATACGCCATCACCGGCGGGAATCGTCAGAATGCCTTCGCGATCAATCCGGCCACCGGGGTGATCACGGTCAACAATCCAGCGGCATTGAACTGGGAATCCGAAACGCCGTTCGAGTTGACGGTCTCAGTCTCAGACAGCGTGAACGCGGCCCTTACGGCAAACGGCCGATTACGGGTGTCGCTCACGAACGTCAATGATGCGCCGACGATCGTGAACGCGGAAAAGACGATCCCGGAGAACACCGCCGCCGGGACGGTTGTGTTTGACGCGAAGACGATTGCGAGCGATGCCGACGCCGGTCAGACATTGAAGTATGCGATCACGGCGGGCAACACCGGGAATGCGTTTGCGATCAATGCGACCACCGGGATTATCACCGTCAGCAACGCAGCCGCGATCGACTTCGAAGCGAACCCGGTCTTCTCGCTGAAGATCACCGCCACCGACAACGGCACGCCCGCGCTGTCGTCCACGGCGACGCTGACCATTCGTCTCAGCGATCTCCGCGAAGGACCGACGATCACGCCGACTCCGTTCGCCGTTCTGGAGAACACTGCCGCGGGGACGGTCATTGGCACCTTGAGTGTCAGCGCGTTGCCGGCGGGCCAGACCCGCTCGTTCGCTATCACCGCCGGCAACACGAATAACGCCTTCAGCATCAACGCGGCGGGTCAGCTGGTGGTGAACAACACCGCCGCCTTGAACTTCGAAGTGAAACCGTCGTTCGCGCTGACCGTGGCAGTCACTGACACCGGCACCACCGCCAACACTTCGACCGCGGTGATCAACGTCACGCTGACCAACGTGAATGAAGCCCCGGTTATTCCCCCGCAGTCGCTGGCCGTTCGCACGGGGGCCGCAACCGGCGTGGTGGTGGGCACGGTCTCCGCCAGCGATCCGGACGTCGGTCAAACCCGGTCGTTCGCGATCGTCTCGGGGAACGGCCTGTTCAATAACAATTTCCGGATCAATGCCGCGACAGGGCAGATTACGGTGGGAAGTGCGCTCGCCGTGCTCTTCGCACGTCAGTACGAGCTTACGGTGCGCGTGACCGACAACGGTTCACCGGCGCTGTCGAGCACGGCCGTGGTTCGCATTCACGTGAACGCCACGGGCATTGTGCCGACGCGGGAGGCCGCGGCGGTGAGCTCGCCCAGTCTGCCTGCCGCCTCGGTGGTGGTGATCCCGGTGTCGAAACCGATCGAGAGCGACACCGTCGTGCTGTCATCGCCGGGCAAACCCGGTTCGATCACCGCCAATCCGTTGGCGCGGTTGTTGCGAAAAGGAAAGTAAGAGAAGAAGCCCCCTCGCCGCAACGGCATTCCGGCGGCGAGGGAAGGGTGGTGGAGAATCGCTTACGCCGCGGACTCGTCGCTGCCGATCTGGCGCGGATCGATCAATCCTTCGAGGATCGCCAGCCGGGCGAGCTGCAGAATGCTGCCGTCCACCAGCCGCTGCGGGGCCACAATCAGGACGTTGGGATGTTGACCGACCAGCGTGCGGACTTCTTCAATAGTCGTCGCCGACCAGACTCGCAGCGGTGCCAGCGTGCGATTCAGCCGTTCAACCAGCAGTTCCCCCAGTGCCCGTTGAGAGTCGGCGATAATGACTCCCTCCCAGGCCGTGTTCCAGGTCGCCGAATCCGCATGCAGAATCGTGGGGGTGTCGTGCGGCGTAAAAGAGTCCGAAACTCGGGAGACCTGTTGATCCATCAGCGCAAACTCAGAGTCGTACATCGTTACGAAGAGCCAGAAAGGGCCGTTTTCGGGAACAGTCGC